>JAGGXZ010000232.1 GCA_021162805.1 Candidatus Poribacteria bacterium | reverse complement strand
CGATCTTCCCAAAAAACGGCATTAGAAATCCCATAGGCGTCCCGGCCATCGGGGATTTCAAGATGAAGGGTGAGATGACGAACAGGACGTTTCACATGATCTCGATCCCCCTTGTCGGCGTTACCTCTCCGATGGATGTCCTCTCCTCAACCTGGGGAAATAAGGAGGAAAACTGGGTCATCGGTAGGTGGAACGGATACGATTACGAGAGAAATCCGAAGTTCCAATGCGGATGGGGATACTGGGTGAATATCAAGGAAAGCAGGCCGATGCCCGTCGTCCGAGGGAGGACGGCGAATCCCGCAAGGCCCTTCCCCATCCCCCTGCAGAAGGGATGGAATCAGATAGGGAACCCCTTCCCGTTTCCGGTCTATTGGGGGAACGTAAGGGTGGCTAAATCCGACGGCGAACCCCTTCCCATCGCCGAGGCTGGGGAGCTCGTCAGGGTCGGATTCTGGTATTGGCGGGATACCACGCCCAACGACGAGCCGGATGGATCATATGAGTTCCACTCCGCCCCCGACGACGTGCTTATCCCGTGGCTCGGATACTGGGTTAAGGCGCTCCAGGACAACGTGCAGCTCATCATCCTCCCCTTGCAGGAGGTTCCCAAAGGGGCTCCCGCCAAGCTGCATCCGTTGAAGTGGCACATCGAGCTCGTGGCGAGGGATGGTCATAGCGAGGATAGGGGAAACCTGCTGGGAGTGGCGGATGATGCCGAAATTGGAGACGACCCATACGACATCGAGGAACCACCTCCCCCTGCAAGAAGGCTGGACATCAGCTTCCTCCACGGCGACGATAGATACTCCGTCGATATCCGCCCTGAAGGTAATGAGATGGTCTGGGAGCTCCTCCTGACGCCCGGTGAAAGGGAGAAACGTGAGGTAGCGTTGGAGTGGAGCTTGTGGAACATCCCTCCGAGGTATCATGTCTATCTGGAGGACCTCGATAGGGGAATACGGGTCGAGATGAAAAGGGGTGGAAGGTATAAGGTGAGAATGGATGGGGAGAGGAAGGGAAGGATGAGGGTTCGCGTTAGCGAAAACCGGCTGGGAATGGAGATATCGGGGATAATCCCAAGGATAAGCGATCTGATGCCCCTCTATCCGAACCCGGCGAATCCCGAGGTCTGGATACCCTTTACGTTGAGCGAGTCGGCGGAGGTTGAAGTTCGGATATACGACATCAGCGGCAGGCTGGTTAGGAGGTTGGCGTTGGGGAGGATCGACGCGGGGGTTTACCTGAGCAAAGGGAGAGCGGTCCACTGGGACGGGCGGAACGAATCGGGCGAACGGGTTGCAAGCGGGATGTATCTGGTGGAGCTGAGGACGGGAAAGCACAGATTTTGGAGGAGGTTATCGGTGGTGAAATGATATGAGGACCGGAAACTGTGGAGGAAGCTAAAACCGAGGTTGAAACTTGGGCCACATGGAAGAGACAAGAGTAGATCTAGGAGGAACGGTGCGATGAGAAGAGGTTGGCTTATATTGGCGCTCCTTATGATGCTGGCGGCTTTCGCCTATGGGGATAAAGAGGCAAGTCAGCATCTACAAAAAGGAACTCAGCTCCTGGATGAACTGTTCGTGAATGAGGCCATCTCCGAGCTCCAAACTGCCCTCAAGTTGGGGCTGAGCTCTCAGGAGGAAAAGGTGCTATGTTACTCTCATCTCGCAAAGGCGTACATAACGCGCGGTGAGAATGAAAAGGCCATCGACTGTTTTTCGTCTCTGTTGCGGATACGGAGGGATTATCGACCGGTTAACGTCTCGCCCAAGGTGATGTCGGTCTTCGAGGAGGCGAGGAGAAGGGCCGACCTGAATCCGCCCCTGGTTCGACATGAGGCGCCGAAATCGGCGAGGGTGGGAGATAATGTGAGGATCGAGGCGGAGGTGACCGATGAGGGGAGGATCACCTCAGTCACCCTCTCCTTTCAGATGCCAGGCGAGGGAAGCCGGACCGTCCAGATGACCCCTTCGAAGGGGAAATTCACCTACGTGTTGCCGAGGTTAACGGCGCCGGGGTTATTGAAATACTCCATCGTCGCGAAGGACGACTGGGGAAACGAATCCAGACCCGTCAGAGGTTCAATCAGGGTGATAGCCAAGGGATCTAAGGGGTTATGGAAATGGGTAGGGCTCGGCGCATCGGCGCTGATAGCGGGTGCCGGTGGAGTCATCTATTATCTCCTCATGCCGGAGGGTAAACCAGCGCCCGTCAAGCCGACCTGGCCCGGAAGTTTCCCACCTCCGCCTGAATGAGATGATTGACGGGGAGCTCGAAATACAATAAAATTTATGTCGTGTGGGAGGGGTTTCATGAGGAAAATCGTAACGGCTTTTATCGTCTCGCTTTTCCTCTTGATCTCATGGCATTCCTTTGCCGAGCGACTCCCCGTCATCGAGCTTATCCAACCCATAAGCTCAAGGGGAGTCAAGGGCATATTGGAGTATCGAACGACGGCGAAGACCATCAAAATCGTGGGCGTTGCCTCCAGCGACTCGGACGTGGTCGAGGTCACGATTAACGGAATCCCCGCTCGGATATCGAAAACCACCTCCAGGGACCTGATTCTAACCCAGGTCGCCCGAAAGAGGTCAGTTCGCTTTGAAGGGGAGATCTCCCTATCTCAAGATAGGAGATCAGAGATACACATATTAGCAAAGGATGCCAGAGGTCACGAAAATCGGAAGGTCGTCGTCGTGATCCGCGAGGAGATCACCTCCTCCTCAGATCTGGGCAGGCGATGGGCGCTGATCATCGGGATAGAGGACTACGAGGACCCGAACATCGCCGACCTGAGCTACTCGGTGGACGACGCCAAACTGCTTTATGAGATTCTGACCGATCCGAGCAGGGGCGGATTCGATCCGGAATGCGTCCGTCTGCTCACGGACGATGCCGAGGACCCCTCTCTCAAGCCGACCCGTCGTAACATCCTCAGGGCCCTGAAAAATTGGCTGAGCCGGACGAAACCGGAGGATACGGTGCTGTTTTATTTTTCAGGACACGGCGTCGCCGATGAGAGGGGTAGGAACTATCTGGTAGCTATCGATTCGACGCTCGACCTGCTTGAGGACACCGCCGTCTCGATGAGGCGCGTGAACGAGCTTTTAAGCGACAGGAAGGTGATCAAGGCGAGGAAGATCATAGCGATTCTAGATACCTGTCACAGCGGCGCCCGAGTGGGATCAAAGGCGGTGGGCGAGCTCGGACAGGTTCTCGATCCGCTCTTCACCAAAGCAGAGGGGCGAATCACGCTCGCATCCTGCGGCATAGACGAGCAGTCATTTGAAGATCCCCAGAGGGGACACGGTGTCTTTACGTATTACCTCGTCGAAGGGTTGAAAGGGGAGGCGGATGTCGACCTCGACGGGGTGATCTCCGCCACCGAGGTGAGCAACTATGTCTTCAATGCCGTAAGGGAATGGGCATGGCGGCACGGCAGAAAGCAGACACCGCGTCGGGAGTCGAATCTGGCCGGCGAGATCTGGCTTGCGCGGGACCCGAACGTCAGGATGCGAAGGCTGGAGAGGATGCACAAATCAGGAAAGATGACCGATGACGAATACAGCGAGGCGCTAGCCCTGCTCGGGAAAGATCGATCCAAACTGACGGATATCGAGATGACCTGTCTGAGAGCGCTCGAGGACCTGCTTTCCGGTAGGACGACGCTCGAAACCTACAGGCTGATCGTCATGCGAGCGAAGGGGTTGGGGGTTCTCCGGATAGAGACCGACCCGCCGGGAGCTGCCGTTTTCCTGAACGGCAGATATGTCGGGGTCACTCCGAGGAAGGTCAGCGGACAGAGGAAGGGGGAGTATGATCTGGAGCTGACCAAGGATGGGTTCGTTCCGATCAGGATGAAGATCCGGCTCAGGGCCGGGGAGATGAAGAGGATAAACCAGAAGCTCGTGCGTTTCGGTCATGTTCAGGTGGTCTCATCCCCGCGTGGGGCGAAGATCATGCTTGACGGTAAAGACACGGGCAAGCTCACCCCTGCGACGCTTGAGCTTCCCCCCGGAAGATACAGGATAGGCGTCACATTACCCGGCGAGCCTGAGAGAGAGAAGGAGGTTTTAGTCAAATCCGGAAGCTCCGCCGAGGTGAACTTCGACCTGATTCAGAAGGGCTACGGCGAGCTGATAATCGACGCCGATCCGTGGGCGGAGGTCTTCCTAGACGGCAAAAAGGTAGGGTATACGCCCCTTTGGCTCAAGAGGATCACATCTGGAAGACACAAGCTGAGATTCGCCAACCCGAACCATCCTGATATCGAAAGGGAGATCACCCTTAGGAGAGGAGAGGTGGGACGGGTGAAGGTGAAATTTTAACGCTTTTCAACTAGGTGTCACACAATTCGACAAGGAGGGAAGGAAGATGCTGGATGAGAAACTTCTCGAGATACTCGCCTGCCCCGCTTGTAAGGGGGATATCAGATATGACGAGGAGAACCAAAAGCTGATCTGTCTCTCCTGTGGCCGTAGATATCCCATCAGGGATGGAATACCGATAATGCTTATAGAGGAGGCGGAGTTGCCCGAAAAGGGTGAAAAACAGGGGAGTTGAAGACGCTGTTCCTCACCCTCAGATCCCCATATCCGCCTCAGCGGGGCGATAAGATCAGGGCGTTCAACTTCATAAGGTATCTGGCCGAGCGTGGATATGAGGTGGATCTGGTCTGTTTCGCCGAACGGGAGGAGGACTTGGATTACATCGCCCCGCTGAAGGAGTACTGTCGGAAGGTTCTAATGGTTCGGTTCTCACGCCCGAAAGCCCTCTTAGGGGCGGCCTCGCGCCTGCCAACGCGTACTCCGCTTCAAAACGGCTACTGGTTTTCCGGAAAGCTGGCCTCCATTGTCGAATCCCTGATCTCATCCGAACGGTATGATCTCGTCCACGCCCAACTGTTCAGGATGGGGCAGTATGTGGACGGATATCGGCTGCCGAAGGTGCTTGATCTAACCGATTCGCTGGCCATGAACCTCCAGAGACGGATGAGGATCGACAGGTCGCCCCTTCTGCCTCTGATCGCCCTGGAACAGAGGAGGGTTAAGAGGTTTGAGGTGGATATAGCGAGCAGGTTCGATGCCGTCATCGTCGCCTCAGAGATAGATAGATCCTATCTCTCACATGAAAACCCCGATCTGAAGCTCAAGGTCATCCCAACGGCGATCGATGTCGATTTCTTCAGACCGGTCGATAGATCGAGAGGGCCGGTCCTGCTTTTCACCGGCACAATGGGATACTTTCCCAACGACGATGCCGTGCTGTTTTTTCACAGGGAGGTTTTGCCGCTTGTCAAACGGGAGATATCGGACGTAAAATTTTATGTTGTGGGCAACAATCCACCTCCTAAAGTGAAATCGCTTGAATCCCATGGCGACACGGTCGTCACAGGTCATGTCGAGGATGTGAGACCGTATTTTGAGATGGCTTCCGTCTTCGTCTGCCCTCTTCGTTCAGGCTCGGGTATTCAAACGAAGAATCTGGAGGCGATGGCGATGGGGGTGCCGGTCGTAACGACCTCCCTCGGCTTTGAGGGCATAGAGGCCATGCCGGGCAGGGATCTGATCGTCGCCGATACTCCTGAGGATATCGCCTCTGAGGTGATCAGGCTCCTGAAAAGCCCTGATCTGCGAGATAGGATAGGGCGAAACGGCAGAAGGGTGGTCGAGGAGAGGTATTCCTGGCGCGTGGTCGGTCAGAGGCTTGTGGGGGTGTATGAGGAGGTCGTAGGGAGATGGCGAAGCGAATGATGGACCTCCTGATGGCCTCCCTCGCATTGCTTGCGCTTTGGCCGTTGATGTTGATCTGTGCCCTTTTGGTCAAGATCAATTCCCCCGGCCCCGCTCTTTATAAAGCCCGAAGGGTCGGACTCGGGGGCAGGGAGTTCACGATGTATAAGTTCCGATCGATGGTTCGGGACGCTCCGAAGCTCGGAGGGGGAATCACCTCATACGGCGATCCCCGGGTGACGCTCTTCGGAAGGATGCTCCGGAGGCTCAAACTGGACGAACTGCCGCAGCTTTTCAACGTTCTGAAAGGCGATATGAGCTTCGTCGGCCCTCGCCCCGAAGATCCGCGATACGTCGCCCTCTACACTCCCCAACAGAGGCGTGTTTTGAGCGTCAGGCCCGGGATAACGGGGATCTCCCAGATAATCAACAGGAACGAGGAGGAGAAGTTGAAGGGACAACCAGATCCGGAGGAGTATTACGTGAGGGTGCTTATGCCGGAGAAGATCAAGACCGATATGAATTACATCGAGAACCGAAATCTGAGGATGGACCTTAAACTGATACTGAAGACGGTGATCGGATATGGGGATCGGATATGAAACTTATAGGGGATATCTTGATCTGTTATTAAAGGAGATGATAAGATCGTTCGGGGATGATTTCATACTCTCGTTGGTCCTCTTCGGCTCAGTAGCGAGGGGTGAGGCCATGCCTGATAGTGACATAGATCTCCTGATAGTTCATAAAGAGGCTGATTTTAACCCGATGAGAAGTTTCGTTACGCTCGTCCTGAAGCTGAGGAAAAGCAAGGAGTATAAAAGGCTTAAGGAGCTTGGGTTATGTCCCGACCCGTATCCGATCTTCATAACGGAAAGAAGGCTTTGGAACCAACCACTTATCCTCTTAGATATATTGGATCATGGAATAATTATATATGATAAAGGGATTTTAAGAAGAAGGCTTGACGTCTTAAAGAGAAGGCTTGAAGAGCTGGGAGCGAGAAGGATAAATCTTAAGGATGGAAGCTGGTATTGGGATCTAAAACCTGACTGGAAACCGGGAGAGGTGATAGAGCTTTGACGAACTTTGAAATCGGAGAAAGACTGCTTGCCGAAGCTGAGGAGTGTTATCGGGAGATGCTGGACGCTCTTGATAGAAGATCCTGGAATTTGGTTATCCGGAGAGCCCAGGAGGTCGTGGAGCTTTCCCTGAAAGCCGTCTTAAAAGCTATGGGGATCGAATATCCGAAAAGGCATGATGTGGGAGATGTTTTCAAGGAAACATGCGTGCGAAAAGGGATAACCTTCATCCGATTGTCCGACCTGGATGAGATAGAGGAGATCTCATCCTATCTGGCGAGGGAACGAAGTCCTGCCTTTTACATGGAGAGGACATATAGCGAAGAAGAGGCAAGAAAGGCAAAAGGCGACGCTTCGAAGGTATTCAGATTATCCAAGTCGCTTTTCGAATTTCTGAGATCAAACGGTTGAGGAGGAGGTCGACATGGTAAGTAAAGCCGTCATACCGGCTGCCGGTGTGGGCACGAGATTGCTTCCGGCAACGAAATCTCAGCCGAAGGAGATGCTCCCGGTTGGGAGAAAACCGACCATACAATATGTGGTCGAGGAGATATACGCCGCTGGGATAAGGGATATCCTCATCATAACAAGCCAGCAGAAACGCGCCATAGAGGATCATTTCGATTATGACGCCAACCTTGTGGAATGGCTCAGCCGATCGGGTAAACCGCTTGAGCCGATAAACCATATCGAGATGGGCGTGCAGATCCTCTACACCAGACAAAGCGTGCCCAAAGGGCTCGCCGATGCTATAGGTCTCGCCAGAAGCTTCGTAGGGGATGAGGATTTCGTCGTCTGCCTGGGAGACTCCATAATCAAATCCGAGGAGTCCGGATCTCTGATCAAGAGGATGATGGACGCCCACGATAGGATGAATGCCAAGGCGACGATCGCCTTTGAGGAGGTGGATCGAAGGGATGTGTCGAAATACGGCATCGCCAAACCGAGGGAAGGACTCGAGGATATATTCTGGATCGAGGATCTGATCGAGAAACCCTCCATCGATGAAGCGCCGAGCAATTTGGCCGTGGCCGCCAGATATATCTTCTCGCCCCAGATCTTCGATTTCATCGATCGAACTCCGCCGGGAAAGGGCGGTGAGATACAGATCACCGACTCTATAAGGCTCATGTTACAAAGCGGATATCCGATCCTGGGCGTCAGACTGGCCGATGGTGAGAGGAGATATGATATAGGAAACTTCAGAAGCTATTATGAGGCCTTCTTCGATTTCTCGCTCTCCGATCCCGAACTGGGCGAGACCTTCAGGAGATACGTCCTGGAAAGGCTGAGGTAATCGTCCATGATCCGGAACCGGGTGGACCTTCACGTTCACACGACCGCCTCGGATGGCACCTGCACGCCGGCGGAGGTGATCGAGCTGGCGAAAAAAGCTGGATTGACAGCCATAGCCATCACCGATCACGATACGCTTTCAGGAGCTATCGAAGGGGTTAAGCTGGCGAAGGAGATGGGATTTGAGGTGATCGACGGGGTGGAGCTGAGCTCAGACCTGAACGGAGCGGATGTCCACATACTCGGATACCTCATATCGAGATATCACGTCATTCAGGGGGTTCTGGATGAGCTGCAAAACCTCCGCTCGACAAGGGCCGAGAGGATGGTCCGGAAGCTTAACAGGCTCGGCGTGAGGATCAGCATGGAGGATGTGCTGAAGGAATCGAAGGGGGATTCGATAGGCAGGCCTCATATAGCGGCTGCCATGGTCAGGAAGGGGATCGTCCCCACGACCCAATACGCCTTTCAATATTACATCGGCGACGGTGGGCCGGCTTATATCCCTAAACCCAAACTCACGCCGATCCAGGCCGTGGAGCTGATACTCGCGAGCGGCGGGGTGCCGGTGCTGGCCCATCCGGGACTGACAGGGAGCGACCATATAATAGATGAGCTCGTCGAGCATGGCCTGCGCGGTCTGGAGGCCTTTCATCCGATGCACGATGAGAGGCAAACCCGGAGATATCTTGAGATCGCCGAGAAGAAGGGGCTGATCATCACCGGCGGCTCGGACTTCCACGGGGCAACCAAGCCGGATATACGGATCGGCTCCGTTACCGTGGGATATGAATCCGTCGAACGCCTTAGGGAGGAAGCCAAAAGGGTATGGAATTCATCACGGAAAATCGCATTCGTATTCGACCGCACATACGGTTGATATGAACATGAAATTCTTCATTCGGACATATGGTTGTCAGATGAACGAGAGCGATTCCGAACGAATCGCCTGGCTCCTCACGGAGAGGGGATATGAGAGGGTCTCGGATGAGACCGAAGCCGACCTCATCATCCTCAATACGTGCGCCGTTAGAGATTCGGCCGAAAGGAAGGTCTGGGGCAAGCTGGGAAGATTGAAGGATCTCAAACGACGTAAACCCGATCTGCTTATAGCCGTCGGTGGATGTATGGCCCAAAGCTACGGCGAGGAGATAATCAGAAGGTTCCCACATGTCGATCTGGTCTTCGGCACGAGAAGTTTCGTAAAACTGCCCGATCTGATCGACGAAAGGCTCTCGGCCGGACGGGCGGTGGTGGATCTATCCGAACCCACCCAATTCCAGTTCACACCTCAATTGAGGGGGAACGGGATTAAAGCGTGGGTGAACATCTCCACCGGCTGCGATAATTTCTGCAGCTACTGTATCGTTCCATACGTCCGAGGCAGGGAGAGACACAGGCCGGTCGATGAGATATTGGGTGAGATCGAGGAATTAGCCCGCGAGGGATATAAGGAGATCACGCTTCTCGGTCAAAATGTCAACTCATATCGCTGGAAGGACGTATCATTTTCTGAGCTTTTGAGGATGGCGAACGAAATCGGGGGAATAGAGAGGATAAGGTTCATCACGTCGCATCCCAAAGATGTGCCCGACGATCTGATCGAGGCGATGGCGGAGTTGGAAAAGGTATGTGAACATCTTCATCTCCCGGCCCAGTCGGGGTCGAACTCGATTCTCAGGCGGATGAACCGAAGGTATACGAGGGAGAGGTATCTCGATATCGTCCGCAAGCTCAGGAAGGAGATACCGCACGCCGCTATAACGAGCGATTTCATCGTCGGTTTCCCCGGTGAGGGCGAGGAGGATTTCGAGGAGACCCTATCGCTTGTGGAGGAAATCCGATTCGATTACGCCTTCTGCTACAGATATTCCGATCGGCCGGGGACAAAGGCGGCCTCGATGGAGGGGAAAATACCGGAACACCTCAAGCGCAGGAGACTTGAGAGATTGATTGATCTGACCAAAAGGATCGCCCTGGAGAAAAACAGCGATCTTCTCGGCGACGTGGTTGAGGTGCTGGTCGAGGACGTCAATCCGAAGGCGAAGGGAGAGCTCATGGGCAGGACGAGGACGAACAAGATCGTCTTCTTCAGGGGAAACGAGGATATGATCGGCTCCACCTTGAAGGTGAGGATCACGGAGGCATCATACTGGTTCTTAAAGGGTGAAATCCATGGAGATCCCCGATTCCTGGATCAGTCTGGCCGATAAAGTCGTGGGAAAAGGGAGAATCGCGATTCTCATAGGCGGGGTTGATACCGGCAAGACGACCCTGTGCCGGTATCTGATCGGTGAAGCGACGAAAGCGGGGATAAAATCGGCCGCAGTAGATGCAGATGTGGGGCAGTCGTGGATCGGCCCCCCGACATGTATAGGGATGAAGCTCATATCGAACGAGGGGGATTTAAACGAAGAGCCGGATAGGCTGTATTTCGTCGGCTCCATATCGCCTCCCGGACATCTTCTCGACTGTGTCGTCGGCACGAAGCTTCTGGTTGAAGAGGCTTTATCATCGGGCGCGGAGTTCGTGGCTATCGACACAACAGGTCTGATCGACGGGGATATCGGCCTCGCCCTTAAACGGTCTAAGATCCTATCGATCTCCCCGACCGATATCGTCCTCATACAGGTGAGAGGTGAGCTCGAGCCGCTCGCCGGGGAGATCGAATCCGTTCGAAGGTGGCGGATACACAGGTTGAGAAGAGCCGATCAGGTGATGAGAAAATCCCGCGATCACAGGATCTCACACCGCAGGGCGATGTTCGAGGGATACTTCTCGAAGTGCGTTCCGATCGATTTCAATTTCACCGAGCTCAGGTCACAGAGATCCCTTTTCCTAAACGGCAGGCCGCTTTCGGATCGGGAGATGAGATCGCTTTCCCAGCTGATCGACGACATCGTCCTCTACGCTGAAGTCTCTGGAAACCACCTGTTCGCAGTAACCCCCGACCGCGTGGTGAGGGAAAAGGCGGAGAGGGTTTGTCGTGCGATGAATCTGAGACGGCTTGAGCTGAGACAGCCGGAATGGTTTGAGGGACTTCTCGTCGGACTGCTCGATCGAGATGGGCGGGTTATATCGCTCGGTATCATCGAGAGGGTGGATTTCGCCTCTCGTAGGCTGACGATCAGATGTCGAAACGGCTCTGAAAGGGCGGCGATCCTCCAATTCAGCAGGTTCAGGGGGGATAGGGGATGTTGAGGAGGTTTTCAAGGTATATAAAGCCTCACATAGGGGCGATCATCGCCGCCACCATATGCGCCAGCCTCATAGCGCTGTGCGACATGGTTTACGTCCACATCCTCGCCGATACGGTCGATAACCTCAAAGCGCTTACCTCTAGCCAGGGCAAGCAGGTCCAGTTCTCCTTTTTCAGCTTCAAGGAGCATTTTAACGGTTTGACCTTTCAGGTTGGAAGTGTGGGGGATGCGATGTGGGCGATAGGGATCGTGCTGGGACTGATGTTGGTAGCGGTGACCGCTAAGGGACTCTTCTCATACGCCCATACCTATCTCACCTCCCGCGTCGCCTATAAGGTGATAACCGAGCTCCGAAACGACATGTATTTTAAGATCACGATGGCTCCCCTCAGCAGGTTCGCCGGCGAAAAGGCCGGAGATCTGATATCGCGGGTCATAGATGACGTCAACGTGGTGCAGGGCGCCATCGCGTCCATCTCCACCGTCCTGCGCTCATCGGTGACGCTCGTCATATTCGTCACGATGATGTTTCTGAAGGATTGGCTGCTGACCCTGCTGGCGATAGCCGTCCTGCCGCTTCTCGGATACATGATCAGGCGGTTCGGCGAGAGGATAAAGGCGACCAGCAGGCATGTTCAGATGAGAATGTCCGACATAGCCAGCCAACTGCAGCAGACGATCTTCGGCATCAAGATCATAAAGAGCTTTACCGCCGAGGAGGCCGAGATAGATAGGTTCAGAGAGGTGAACAGACAGAAATACAGGTTGATGATGAAGAGGATGAGGATGAGGGCGCTCCTGCCGGCTCTGGTTGAGTTCCTGACGGCATTTGGAATAGCACTGGTCTTCGGATTCGGATGTTATAGGGTTCTGACGGGAAAGCTCTCCACGGGATGGTTCTTCGGATACATGGCGATGATGGGTATGGTCTTCAAACCGGTCAGGGATCTGGGGAATTTCAACGCTGCCCTTCAACAGGCGATGGCCTCCTTCGAGCGGATCATGTATGTGCTTGACATGAGCGGGGAACCACATGACGATCCCGATGCGGTTGAGCTGAAAGATGAGATCAGAGGCGAGATAGAGTTCAGAGATGTGTCGTTCAGATACGGAGAGGAACCGGTTTTAAGGGGGATTAACCTCAAGGTTGCCCCCGGTGAAAGGGTCGCCCTTGTGGGCCCCAGCGGAGCGGGGAAAACCACCCTTGTGAACCTGATACCCAGGTTTTACGAGCCCACCTCCGGTGAGGTCCTGATAGACGGCATACCGGTCAGAAAGATAAAGCTCTCCTCGCTCAGAAGGCTCATAGGTATGGTTCCCCAGGAGATGATACTTTTCAACGGCACAATCTACGATAACATCATATTCGGCAGGCCGGAGGCGGACGAAGAAGAGGTGCTTGAGGCGGCTAAAAGGGCGAACGCACATGATTTCATCCTCAAACTGCCCAAAGGGTATAGAACCGTCGTGGGCGATAGGGGGATGAGGCTCTCAGGCGGCCAACAACAACGGATCTCGATCGCCCGCGCCATCCTGAAGGATCCGAAGATATTGTTGCTTGATGAGGCCACCTCGTCGCTCGATACGGAATCGGAGAGGTTGGTCCAACGTTCGCTCGAGGAGCTGATGAAGGGGAGAACCACCCTCATCATCGCCCATAGGCTCTCGACCGTCATGAACGCCGACAGGATAGTCGTCATCAAGGACGGAAGGATAATCGAAACGGGACGGCATGATGAGCTTATCGCTAAGGGCGGTTTCTATAAAAGGCTCTGTCAGATGCAGTTTCAAGGATGATCTCTTGCTCAACCGTTAAATGACGATAAATGACGACAAATGACAATAAATGACTTAATAACAAGCGAGGATATAAATGGATCGGCATATAGATTGGAGTCGATTTAGAGACTGGTTTCCCGTGACGAGGCGTTTCGCCTACTTCAACCACGCCGGGGTCTCCCCCATGCCGTTGCCGGTCTACAGGGAGTTAAAGGCCTTCATGGATGACGCCCTGCAAAACGGCTCGGTGAACTATAGGAGGTGGCTTGAGACGGCGGAGGATACGAGGAGGCTTTTGGCCTCCATGATAAACGCCCGTCCGGATGAGATCGCCTTCGTCAAGAACACAACCCACGGCATACTGATAGCCGCTAACGGCATACGATGGAAGTCCGGCGACAACGTCATAATAACTGAGGCCGAATTCCCCGCCAACGTCTACCCCTGGCTTAACCTCGCCCGTCGTGGAGTCGAGACCCGATTCGCACGCCAAAGGGATGGCAGAATACCGTTCGAGGAGATAGAGAGGCTTGTGGATGATCGCACGCGGGTTATATCCATAAGCTTCGTCGAATTCGTAACCGGATACCGAAACGACCTCAAGAGGATAGGAGAGCTATGCCGGGACAGGGATATCATCTTCGTGGTCGATGCTATACAGGGGATGGGCGCCCTTGGGATAGATGTGAAGGGGTGTAACGTGGATATCCTCTCCTCCGACGCACATAAATGGCTTTTGGGACCTGAAGGAATAGCCTGTTTCTATTGCTCGAGAGAAAGGTTGGACGATATCGAGAACGTGAACGTGGGATGGATGAGCGTGATAGATGAGTCGAATTACCTCAACTACGACCTCACACAGAAGCCCGACGCCCGCCGGTTCGAGGAGGGATCGTATAACATGCTCGGAATCCACGCCCTTCACGCGGCCGTGAGGATGCTCACCGAGATCGGGATACCCAACATCGAAAGGAGGATCCTGAGCCTAACCGATATGCTCGCTCAGGGATTGAGGGAGAAGGGATATAGGCTCATAAGCCCGATGGGGAAGGGGGAACGGTCAGGAATACTGACGTTCTGCAGCGACAGGTTCTCATCGGGAGAACTGGTGAAGATGCTTTTTGAAAACGGAGTCGTGACGGCACATAGATCCGGATACGTCCGCGTCTCACCCCATTTCTATAACTCGGAGGATGAGATCCGGAAACTTTTAGACCTCCTCCCGGATCATCCGGTCCGTCACATACGGTAAATAGAGGTCTCATCGTGGATCGGTCGAGTTGAAATCCGGATGGCGTTGTGATAAACTAAAATCAAACCTGTTCACCGGGGATGGCGATCCGATGAGACCTTTTTTCCCTTTGATCCTTCCTATCTTCGCCCTAACTCTCATTCCATCGGCTTTCAGCTTGGTCGAGCTGGCTTTGGAGGAGCCCATAGGGGATTTCCTCACCAATAACGAATCGGTCAGGGTCGAGGGATATATCACCTCGTCGATCGAGGGCGATGGTATGATATCCGTGGCTAACTCCGCCGGGATGAGAAGCCCGCCTCACTCCGATCTGCCGATCGCCGAGTTAGTCGTCGATTTCCTCTCGAAAAGGAACATCTCGCAGTTGCGGATCACCTCACTCTTTCGGGATGGGCTTCTGTTTGGGCCCAGGAAAGTTATGCTCCGATTCTCGAACGATGGCGAGCATTTCTCCGCCCCGGTTCCGCGCAACGTCCCGTCCGGAGTATCGTCCGAGGACATGGCCTCGACCATCCAGTTCGATCCACCGATCTCCTTCAGGTTTGTAGCCATAGATATGGTTGAAAGCTGGCAGCGCGAAGGGGTGGAGGTGAAGGAGATCTCGGCGATTGATGCTGACGGGAACACCAGATACGGGTTAATCCGATCAGCCGGGTTCTCACTGGTTCTTTCGCTCCATCCGGCTCGGTTTGCCGTCGACGTGCCGCTCATGCCCGGCGAGAGCAGGCTGACGGTCTCCGCCCGCCTGGTAAATCCTCCTCCCAATACTCCGCCGTCAGAGATCGAGGATTTCGTAACGGTGGATGTCCTGCGCGTGGAGCGCCTTCCTCAGCCATCGGAGATGAAGGAACCCATCAGACTGAGCGATGGCGATCGGCTGAGCGTGGTTATCCCGCCCGGGGGGGTGAGGGACGTCGAGAGGGTGGAGATCATCAGGCTTTCCCCCGAAGATCTGCCATCGTCGCCGATCCTGGCTTACGATTTTAAAGCCCTGTACAGGGTGCCTTTTCTGGCCAAAGCCTCAGCATATCTCGAAACCCAGCCTCCATCGCTGGCCGTCGACGGGGATATGGATCCCAGATCGAGCTGGATGACGGGTATAACGCCGATGCCCGTGGAGATAACGGTGGATCTGAGAGGAAACTACAGGGTCGGAAGCCTTGTCATACATCCCCTCATAGAGGATGGAAAACCCTATGGTCCGCAGCGCGCACAGATCTTCATCTCATCCGACGGTCGAAATTTCACCGAGATCCTCGATTATGACTCCTTCAACGACGGGGATACCCCCGTTCCTCTGCCCCGAATCGTTCGGGCGCGATATGTCAGAATCAAAATTCTCGAGAGCAAACAGCCGGATGACGTGAGGATAAGGGAGATACAGTTCCTCGATGAGACGGGAACGCCCATCGTCCACTATATCCGAGCCGGCATGATCTCCTTCGACAGGCCGGTCCTCATAGAGGTGACGCTTGACCGATCGCTGATCGACGGGAGGGACGTCGAAAAGCTCGCCCTTTTCTCATGGGACGAGGTTCTGGGCAGATGGATGATCATAGGCGGAGAGCTGGATGAGACAGGGAGGAAGCTGATAGCGGAGACGAATTTCCTCTCCAGGATAGCGCTCTTTCAGACCGAGAACAAGGGTGGGATGGAGCCTAAATGGACTCTTAACCCGTTTTCTCCCAACGGCGATGGAGTGGCAGATGTGACGAGGATGACGATACGCTTCCCTCGAAGAGGGAACGGGGAGTATGGGCAGCTGCTCGTCCAGATATTCGACCTTTCGGGGAAGCTCGTCAGGACCCTGGTGGACAGGGAAACCATGCTTTCAGGTTCGATATCCGTTCAATGGGATGGGACGGATGGATCGGGGAGACCGGTTCCCATAGGACCGTATCTCTATCAGATAAAGATAGGCGATAGGAAATATAATGGGCTTATCGTGGTGGCCAGATGAAATACAGAATTCTACTGGTGGATGACGACAAGGACATAGTGGAGTTTCTGACCGATTATCTCGAGGATGAGGGATATGAGGTAACACCTGCCTATGATGGGAGGGAGGCCATAATCAAGGCTCAGGCCGAGGAGCCCCATCTGATCGTGCTTGATATCATGCTGCCTTTCGTGGATGGATTTGAGGTGTGTAGGCGGATAAGGCAGTATATGGCCGTCCCCATCATCATGCTTACCGCCAAGTCGGAGGATGTGGATAGGATCATAGGACTTGAGATCGGAGCTGATGATTATGTGGTCAAGCCCTTCAATCCGCGTGAGCTTCTGGCCAGGATCAAGGCGATCCTGAGGCGCGTATATAGGGAGGAGTATCAGGTCAGGCCGGTCCATGAAAAGATCATCATAGGAGACCTTAAGATAGATCCTGAAAGGCGAGAGGTGACCGTGGGCGGCAGGAAGCTAGATCTGAAGCCCAAGGAGTTCGATCTCCTCCATTTCCTCGCTCTCAACAAGGGCAGGGTTTACACCCGAAATCAACTGATAGACAGGGTGTGGGGACGGGACTATCTGGTGGGGCCGAGGACTGTTGACGTGCACATCAGCCGCCTGAGGGAGCAGATCGAGGAGGCCGGGGGGAATCCAGACCTGATCCAGACGGTCTGGGGCATCGGGTATAAGCTGTCGGACGAGTAGGGGGTGATCATGACCCGATTCGTCCGCCTCCTGCTCGTCCTGATCCTCCTCGTCCCTGCCCTCTGCCAGGCGGCCTTCAACCTCGATTTCGTGGGGGCAGAGAGTGCCGGCATGGGTGGCGCTGCATCGGTCGAGAGAAGCGTGGGTGGCATCATGCTCGATCCAACCCTTCTCACCTCCATACGCTCCCAACAGCTCGCCCTCTCGGGGATCGATCTTTACCCGCGCTTGAAGGGGAGGATGATAGCCCGAACTCTGACGGGATACGCGAACATCGGATCCGAAGGCGGGATCGGGATCACGTGGGGGTATCTCAATGCCGCCGGGCTGTATTGGGAAAACGTGCTGACGGCAGCGGCCGTGCGAATCTTCGGGCGATTTGCCCTCGGCGGGTCGCTATCCGCCATGGAATGGGACGTGCCGCCGACCACAGATCCGGACGGCAGGATCATTGAGGACATAAACGGGCCTATCATCCCATCTTTGAGCGTGGGGATCAGGTTCAACCCCTCTTCAAATACCTCACTATCGCTTTCCCTCTTGAATCTGAACAGACCGAACGTCGCCTCCTCATCCTCGCCGTCTCCCGAAAAGCTGCCGCTGATCGCGAGGCTCGGCGTGTCGGTGAGATCTGAGGGCGGAAGATGGGGAATGGATCTGGTCTTCAGGGGAAATGAAATCGATATCCGGACCGGATTTGAGAGAAAGCTCACCGATCGCGTTTCCATCAGAGCGGGACTGCGGCTGGAGAACTTAGCCATGGGGATCAATCTGACGGGGGGAATCGGATATCGGCTGAACGATTCCACGATGGTGAACTACGCTTTGATCTATCCGATGATAAACCTTCAAGGAGGAATGGAGAGCCACTGTGCATCGGTTGTATACGATTTTTAAGCTTCTGATGATAGCCTGCTTTGCGCTTTCGATGGCTCACACCGTCTGGTGTGGGACGGTCACGGACCCCTTGGGCAACGAGGTCTTCGTGCGGGCCAAAGGGAAGATGCTCTATTCGATCGGCGCCAGCTATTCGATGCTCCAGGGCGGAGCTGTCGTCAGGAGGGATAAGGAGTTTCACAACAGAACCGGTAAACAGAACTTCTTCACCTTCGATATATCCGGCAGGAACGTGAGGCATCTGCTGACGGTCGGCACCTTCCATACCAGATTCTCAGCCTTCACGCTGGATAAGACCCTTTTCGATGCGGGGAGGTGGGACATCATAGTTCCGAGAGCCCAGGGTAGGATCGTCGGGGTGTTGTCGAAGCTCACCAACACCTCGATAACGCCTCAGGGCAGGAGGATCGAGAACAGGGATATAACGAGCGAACTTGATTGGTTCCTCGCGGGGGTTCGGGCGGAGTCGAACCTCGGAAACTGGGTGTTATCTGTGAAGGGATTGCCCCAGCTTTCGATCCCCCTGCCCAAGATAGGCATCAACTATGCGACGGAATTCCTGACCAACTACCAGCTCTCCCAGGCGACGAACCCGTTTCGCGGCGTGACGGTCACCAGCCCGCTCGATGTCATATACCTCCGCTTCAGGGATGGATCGCCTGAAAACCCAGGTGGGGCGAAGCTTTATAGGATCAAGGTCTATCTGAACGGCTCCGCCGCCTATGATTTCGCAGGCGGCAGAGAGCCTCCCGGCGTACTGGTAGGGTTGAAGAGCTCCTTCTCCGACGGTCTCTCCCGATGGGTCGATAGAAACGGCTACTTCATCTACCGCTTCTCGATCCCAAACCCCCAAACCCTCGAGGACATCAGGTTCGAGCTGGATATAGCAAACGATTATGTGGTGGAGCTATCAACCGATAGGAAGAGCTGGCGACTGATGTTGACTGCCCCCGGCAATCCCAGGGACGAATCGAACAGGGGAGTCAGAACCTTCCACTATGGGGAGATGACGGACGAGACGACGATGGGGTTCGACATGCAGATGACCTTTCTAGGGGCATCCATAGAGGCCGAACGTGCGTGGTACATAAGGACGTTTCAATACCCCACGGTCAGAGGTAAAAGGACTCAGAGGAAGGCAGGGGCGTGGTTCATCGACGTCAACAGGAGGTTCGGTCCTGTATTCTGGCGCAGCGAATACACGCATATGGATACCTTCTATAACGCCGGCGATTTCGTCGATGACGATGACAACGAGGATATGTACCCCGACGCCATAGAGCCTGATATCCCCGTCTCATCCCCCTATGACAGGGATGGCGATAGAATCCCTGACTGGCAGGACGATTTCCTCCTCTTCGGAGCCGATCCACCCAGGTTCAGAACCGGACTGGAAAGGGAATACATGGATCTTAACAATAACGGGGTGCCCGACAGGGAGGAGGATGACGATAAACCGGATTATAGGATGGATTACGAGGAGGGATCATATGGGCATCACACCTTCCTGATCTTCAGTCTGCCCTTCATCAAGGGATTATCGCTGACCCCCGGATATTACGAGAAGCATCTCATACCTCAGAAACGAAGCGCCAGGGGATGGTATGGGATACTCTCCTACTCGCCGGGGAGAATTCCAGGCTTCGGGAGGCTTAACCTCAGATATACCATACGTCGGGCGCACGACCTGATCCCGGACGACACGGTCAACAGGAAAGATGACCTCTCGCTCCAGAACTATCTGAGCAATATCCTCACCTTCACAGCGAGATATGACCAGGTCGAAAATCTGATGGTGGAGACGAAGTTTAAATATCAATATGACGCGCTGTTTCACACCCGGCAGAGAGCGGTGGACACCATACTGATTAACAGGGTTCGATATGATTGGAAGATCAGACCGGATCTGGTTCTATCGCCCATGTTTCGCAGCGACAGAAGCTTAGGTTTCAGGATGCCCTACGACAGGGCCAACGCCCTCGATGACACGAGAAACGCCTATATACTCACCCTCAGCCACAGGCTCATGGATCAGCTTCAGTTGAGCGCGGGATTGGAGTATCTGACCTACAGAAACAGGCTTATCCCGGATTCGGATTTCAACAGAAAGGTGATCTTCCTGGAGCTGATCCTGCGAGGCAGGGCCTTCGGCTCGCAGATGGGGATGCTGGCTACATTCAGCTACATCGACCATAGGTTCATCCGCTCCCTCGGCGGAAGTCAGAAAAAAACCGACATATCGATCACGCTCTACCTGCTTTGATCATACCACTGGCTTTAAGGGAGGGTTGACATGCCTTCTATCCGGTTATAAACTACGCTTATGCTTTCGACGCTGTAGGAATGAGGAGGTCGAAGATGAAAAGGATAAGGGTTGGCGTTATAGGGAGCGGAGGGATATTCCGCTCGCTTCACGCACCATACTACGAGATGACCGATCTGGCCGAGATAGTCGCCGTCGCCGACGTGAACGAGAGCTCGGCCAGAGAGGTGGCTTCAAAATTCAACGCCGATGCATATGCCGATTACAGGGATCTGTTGAGGAGGGATGATGTGGATGCAGTGGACGTCTGCACCCATCCCGCCCCTCACATGGAGATAACGGTGGCCGCCGCCGAGGCGGGCAAACACATATTGGTCGAAAAGCCGATGTGCCGCACCGTCGCCGAGGCAGATCGGATGATCGAGGCGGCTGAGAAGGCGGGCGTCATGTTACAGGTCGCCTATATGATCAGGTTTAACCCCGTCTATCAGAAGCTCAAGGAGCTGCTGGAGGACGGGACCTTAGGCGATCTGCACATGGCATACTGTTGCCAGGTGGGATGGTTCCCGCCCAGACATCCCTGGCTCTTCATCCGAGAGCAATCGGGCGGAATGCTGGTCGAACAGGCAATTCATAATCTGGATGCGTGGCTGTGGCTCTACGGGGATGTCGAGGAGGTCTTCGCCACCACGAGCCACGTGCCTTTAGGCGGAACCTATCCCGAACCCGAAAAAGCCGTCGAGAACAACGCCGTCCTCGTGGCGAAGTTCAAAAAGGGTGGAACCGGAATGCTGATAAAGAGCTGGGCCGCGGAGGTCGGTCATGGCGGCGAAGGGGTTGTCTGCTCGAAGGGATCTGCCACCATATCGGGCGGGGAGATACGATGGAAGACGCACGATATGAAGGAGCCGGAAAGCTTCAGGCCCGACGTGCCGGACGATGATACTTACAGAACCATCCCATCCGAGGCTCGTCAGCGCAGATACTGGTCATACGCCTCCAAGGGCGCTAGCATCGAACACTGGCTCAAATGCATCATGGGCGAGGAAAAGCCCACGACATCGGGCAGGGTCGGCAGGGCCGGCATCGAGATAGCGGAGGCCGCCTACATCTCCTCGCAGAAGGGTGAAAAGGTGAAATTGCCGCTGAGCTCGGGCTGAGGAGGCTTTGAGATGAGAATCTGGTATCGCCGACCGGCGTCGGAGTGGGTTGAAGCTCTGCCCATAGGTAACGGGCGCCTGGGAGGCATGGTCTTCGGCGGGGTAAAGCGCGAGCGGATACAGCTCAACGAGGATACCATCTGGAGCGGAAAGCCGATCGACAGGGATAAACCCGACGCGGCCAGATACCTACCTGAAGCCCGAAGGCTTCTATTTGAGGGGAGATACGCCGAGGCGGAAAGGCTCGTCCAGGAGAGGATGATGGGACTACGGTTAGAGGCCGGAGTTCACACCTACCAGATGTTGGGAGATCTGATCCTCCTCTTCGAGGAGGGCAAGGAGGAAGTGATCGACTACGTTCGCGAGTTAAACCTGGATGAGGCGATCGCTCGTGTGAGCTACCGACTCGGCGAAACCCTTTTCAGGAGAGAGGTCTTTTCGAGCGCCGTCGATCAGGTGATGGTCGTGCGTTTTGAATCAGATGGACAGGGAGCTCTCACCTTCGAGACCCTGCTTTCGCGTGAGAGGGACGCTGAGGTGCTTGTGATTGAGCCGGATCGTATCCTCATGAGGGGGCACGTCAACGGAGGAGATGGGGTGAGGTTCGAGGCACAGCTCAGGCTCATGCATGAGGGAGGTGATTTGAAAACCACAGATGAGGGATTACGTCTTGAAAGGGCCGACTCCGCCACCATACTCCTGGCCGCGGCAACGGATTATCGGGGGGATGATCCACATGAGCTGTGCGAAGGGTGGCTTTCGGCGGCATCGGAGAGGGGATATGAGAAGCTACGTGAGGCTCATATAGCCGAACATCAGCGTCTCTTCAGCCGGGTTGAGCTGAACCTTGCAGGAGCCGATCGGGATGATCTGCCCACTGACGAAAGGTTAAAGGCCCTCCAGGAGGGAAAGGAGGATCCGCAGCTTGTAATTCTTTACTTCCAGCTCGGCAGATATCTCCTTATCAGCAGCTCCCGTCCGGGCTGTATGCCCGCCAATCTGCAGGGGATATGGGCGGACGGGTTCAGTCCGCCGTGGAACGCTGACTATCACATTAACATAAACATTCAGATGAACTACTGGCCCGCCGAGGTATGCAACCTGAGCGAGTGTCACGAGCCGTTCTTCGACCTGATAGACGCACTGCGTCCCAGAGGTAGGATCACGGCCCGGAAGACCTACAACTGTCGTGGGTTCGTCGCCCATCACACCACAGATGCATGGCACTTCACCAGTCCCATCGGCAGGACGGTTTACGGCATGTGGCCCATGGGCGCAGCGTGGTGTTGTGGGCATCTGTGGGAACATTACCTCTTTACGGGGGATAAGGAGTTTCTGGAGAAACGGGCATATCCCATCATGAGGGAGGCCGCCGAGTTCTTCCTCGATTATCTCGTGGAACACCCACAGACCGGATATCTGGTCTCCGGTCCCTCCACGTCGCCCGAGAACCGGTTCCGCGCCCCCAACGGCGATATCGCCAGCCTGAGTATGGGGCCTACGATGGATCTGCAGATCATCCACGATCTTCTAAGCAATTGCATAGATGCGAGCGAGGTTCTCGGAATTGATGAGGAGTTCCGTCGGAAACTGGAGGATATGCTTTCGCGATTAGCGCCGCTGAGGATAGGAAGCGACGGTCGACTGATGGAATGGCCGGAGGAGTTCGATGAGCCTGAGCCCGGACATCGGCATATGTCACACCTCTTCGGCCTTCATCCGGGCAGGAAGATCACCCTGCGTGGGACGCCGGAGCTGGCGGGCGCTGCCAGGAAATCGCTCGAATATCGCCTAGCCCATGGAGGAGGTCATACCGGCTGGAGCAGGGCATGGATAATTAATTTCTTCGCACGGCTTGAGGACGGCGAGAGGGCATACGAAAACCTGATCGCCCTTCTGCGAAGATCAACCCTTCCGAACCTCTTCGACAACCATCCGCCCTTCCAGATAGACGGCAATTTCGGAGGATGCGCTGCGGTGGCCGAAATGCTCCTTCAAAGCCATGCGGGCGAGATCCATCTCCTGCCGGCCCTGCCGAAGGCATGGCCTGAAGGACACGTCAAGGGGCTGCGCGCACGAGGCGGCTTCGAGGTGGATATTGAGTGGAGGAACGGGAAGTTGAGGGAAGCTGAGATCCGATCGACGCTGGGCGGCCTCTGTCGGGTGAGGACATCCATCCCCGTCAGGGTGGAGGGTGCCGAAGCCAGACCTGCTGAAGGGCCGAATCCGAATCCGTTCTTCAGACAACATCTCGCTAAATCCCCTGAGATCAGGGACGCGTCGAAGCTGGAGCTGCCGAATCCGAGAGAGGGTTATCTCATCGATTTTGATACGAACCCGGGCTGCAGATATGTCCTACGTTCTCAGTGAATATAGGGGACAGGGGCCTTTGGTCCCCTGTCCCTTTACCTGCCTACCTAGTCGTTATCTTCAGGACGAAGGCGTGATCGCACGGCTTCCGATCGGGCATCGTCACGGTTAGCCCGTTGGGATCTCGAGACCATCGCACCGGCTCGTCTGAGCCCAATAGCTCCAATGAGTCGTTGGGAAAACGGCGGAGGGCGTGAATATGCTATGAGGAAAGGAGGGAAGCTGAAAATACCTGCCCCTTCCTCAGGGGGGATATTCCTAACATACAGGTGTAACAGCCGCTGTAAACACTGTATGTATGCCTGCTCACCCAGGTGGAAGGGGGATTGGCTTTCGGAGGAGGATGCCGAGAGGGTGCTCTCTCAGTTCGCCGCCAAACTTCGCGACAAATACCATTCAGCCAGCGTGGGCCTCAATTACGGCCTACATTTTACAGGCGGCGAGCCCTTCCTCAACTTCGATCTGCTCCTGAGCCTCACCGAGATGGCACATGAGCTTGGGATACCCTCAACCTTTGTCGAGACGAATTGTTTTTGGTGCAGGGATGACGGGACGACAAGGGAGAAGCTGATAAGGCTCAGAGAGGCGGGGCTGAACGGGATCCTCATAAGCGTCAATCCGTTCGTGGTCGAATACGTCCCCTTTGAGCGGATGGAGAGGGCCATCAGGGTAAGCGAGGAGGTCTTCGGCCGGAACGTGATGGTGTATCAGAGGTTCTTCTACGATCAGTTCAGAAGGGCTGGGCTTAAAGGCACGCTCTCCTTCGACGGATATCTGCGTCAGTTCGGCCTCATCAGCCTATCCCATGTTGAGCTCCTCCCGATGGGAAGGGTCGTCTACAAACTGGCCCATCTTTTCAGGAGATATCCCGCCGAGCATTTCTTCGGGCGATCATGTCGGCGGGAGCTCATCAGGGATTGGCACGTGCACGTCGATAACTACAGGAATTACATACCGGGCTATTGCGGCGGGATATCCCTGGGCGACGCGGGAGATCTCGATTCGATCTGTGATGGGATAGATCTGAATGAGTTTCCGGTTTTGAGGTGCCTGTTGACCGATCTGGAGGAACTCTATAGGCTCGGAGCGGAGTTCGGCTACAAGGAGCTGGAGGAGGGTTACATCTCCAAATGCCATCTCTGTCTGGATATAAGAAGACACCTGGCGCGGTGCGGCGGTTTCAAGGAGCTAAGGCCGAGGGAGTTTTACGAAAGGTTGGAGGACTAAACTGATTGTTATCCGCGGTTGACATGTTATGCCCGTTAGCTTATCATACGGATAATCCAGCCAGCGCGGGATAAGTGAAAGCTCTATGCGGAGCTCGAACTTAAAGCCCTTTTGGGTGAGAAGCTTCAAATAGGCTTTTACCACCTCAGGGTCGCGATACCCATTACCTCTCATGAATATCACCGACACGGGAAATCATAACACAAATCCAAGCCGTCGTCAAATATATTTCTGCTGATACGAAAGGGATGTGTATTTTTGCCTTGAAGCTCTGGAGAAAGGGCTCATGAAGGGGAAGCCCAGGATATTCAACACGGATCAAGGGAGTCAGTTCACAAGCTCAGCTTTCACGGGCAGGCTCCAGGAGGAAGGAATCCGGATAAGCATGTGCGGCAGAGGGAGAGTTTGGGAGAGAGGCTGTGGAGATCAGGTCTATATGGAGGGGAGATCTGAAAGATGAGATTGCAAATGATGGCAGTTTGTGATAAGATAGAGGCAGATGAGATGGGGGATCAAAGAGGAGTTGGTTTGCCGCTCCCTTTGATCTCCAAAGCAGGTTGGGTTTACATCTTAATTCCATCCATTTTTTGTCCAAAAAATGGGGGTAACCTTAATACCTTTCCGTAAGAGGGCTATACCGATCTACTTCATGGTGTATACAGATGATCAGATAAGGAGGCTTCAGTATCTCAGCCACAATCAGATAGTGGAAATCTTCATAGAAGCTGAAGTGCACCCATTATTTTGGACACATTTTCGAGCGATCTTATTGGGGGGTAACCCATCAGCATGGGAATCAGAGGGAGATTTGACCAAATCCTCTCTCCCTGATCCCCTCCTTCTGCCAACCCTATTTTACCAAATCTATCCCTCTCTTTAAGGTTACCCCCATTTTTTGGACAAAAAATAGAGGGGATTAAGGTGTAAAACCAACCTGCTTTGGAGATCAAAGGG
>JAGGXZ010000231.1 GCA_021162805.1 Candidatus Poribacteria bacterium | reverse complement strand
TCCTTCCTCAGGGAGGGACTGCCAAAGGAGATTTAATGGTTTTTCTGCGTTTTTGGGACTTCTCAGATTACTGCAAAAGTCGAGATGTCACTCTCATCTAATCTTGTGGTCGAATAGATATGGGAACGGGCGAGCGGTGAAGAAGATATAATCCGCCACTCGCCCGCTCGCCGATTTAGGAGAGCGGAAGTTTGATGCTTTTTCCCGTGTCAGCGGAGATAAGCCCTGCTTCCAGTATCTCCTGAGCGTTCCGACTCACCTCCATGCTACACATACCCTCCGGCTTTTCGCCCGTCTCGAGACAACGTATCAGATATTCAGGGCCGTTTCTCTTGCCTTCCGGGAGCGGTTCGGGCGTTATCTCCTCGATATCCCTGCCCGGCCTGAGCAACAGTACTTTATCTCCCAGGATTCCCAAGGCCCCTTCGGTGCCATAGCAGATCGGATTGGGCGTGATGTATTTGGTCGGCTGTGTCCAGCAGGCCTCCGCGACGCCGAAAGCCCTGTCGTATTTCATCAGTATAATGGCGTTGTCGTCCGGCAGAGGGTAATCCTTTATCAACACCGCCCTGAACCCCGTCACCTCTTTGGGCAAACCGAAGAGGTAGGCGTTCATGTCGGCCGAATAGCAGCAGTAATCCATTAAAGCTCCGGCGCCATTCTTCTCCTCATCGTAAAGCCATCTCCAGAAATATTCCGAGCATCCGATCTCCTTAGGGCCGTTATGTGCCGAGCGAAATTTGAAATAGAAAGGAGTGCCTATATCCCCCGATTTTATCATGTCCATCATCCTGTTGAGGGCCGGGCTCCAGGCGGTCGGCCAGTTTATCATGAGGATCGTTCCCGCCTCCTTAGCCGCTTTGACCATCCTGTTGGCCTGTTCCAGCCTTGCTGACATAGGCTTTTCGGATATGACGTGGATCCCCTTCGCCGCTGCCGCTTCGACTATATCGGCTGCGATGCTGTTCTCGCTTGCAGCTTGGATGATATCCAGCTCCTCCTTCTCTATCATCTCCTGCCACGAGTTATATAACCTCCGAACGCCGAACTCCTCCTTAACCCTCTGAAGCAGAGGCGGGTTGACGTCGCCTGCGGCGACGATCTCCACATCGGGTATCGCCTTCCACTTTCTCAGCTCGCCCCATACGTGATCGTGGACGAGCGCTGCAACTCCGAGTTTATATTTAGCCATGTCACCCTCCAAATTTAAATAGGCGTAGCCGATAACGTATCTTATCAGATGTCAGAAGGATAGGTCAAGGGGCCGATAGGGGAATTGAATTTATCCGTCAAGGATGTTAGAATCCTCCAAAACCAGTGATAATAAGGGGGAAGGATGAGTTATGAGATCGGAATTAAGGCTATGAAACTCGAGCTGGCGGAGAGACTGGCACATACGGAGTATTGCAGCAATTACGCCCTTGTCAGGGCGGTCACCGGCCTTGACCCACGCACCGATGGGGAAGCCTGGAGGAAATTCAACGACGCATGGCAGATAGATATGCTGTGGGTGACCAATGACAGCCCGGTGGGATGGGGCAGTTATCTCTGCACCATTATAAGGCTTGGGCGAAGACCTCCATTGAGGTCTTTATCTGTCACGACGATATGGTCTGGTCGGAAGGCCCCTTCATGCATCCGGACTTCTACCGAAGGGCCATCTTCCCAAGGTATAAAAAGCTCTGGCGAATGCTGCATGAGGCGGGTAAAATCGTGCTGTATTGCTCGGATGGCACTTGGACGCAGTTCGTGGACGATATAGCCTCTGCTGGCGCAGATGGATTCATATTCGAGCCCACCACATCGCTAGACTACATAGTCGAAAAATACGGCAAGACACATGTGATCATAGGTAGTAAGGTGGACTGTCGGACTCTGACCTTTGGGACAAGGGAAAAAATCAGAAAGGAGATAGACGAAACACTCAGGATAGCTAAGGGCTGTCCTGGCTTTATGTTCGCCGTTGGAAATCATATTCCCAGCAACGTCCCCGTCGAGAACGCCCTCTTCTATTTCGATCATCTGAGCCGGAACTGGTGGAGATAACGCTGATCGATTGACAGGGGATTCGAGCAGAGGATATAATAGGAGCGATGAAATCCACCTAAAGGAGCACTTCAATGGAGAAATTCAGGGTTGGGATAATCGGAACGGGAAGGAGAAAGAAACGGGGCGATGCGACGGGATTTGCCATGGCCTATTCACATGCCGTCGCCTATAAGGCGCTGGATGATTGCGAGATAGTCGCCGCCGCCGATATAGTCCGTGAGAACGTCGAGGTCTTCGCCGAGACCTTCGACGTCCCGAACATCTACCTCGATTACAGCGAGATGCTTGGCAAAGAGAAGCTTGATATAGTCAGCATCTGCACCTGGCCTCACCTTCACGAGAGGATGGTGATAGACTGCGCTATGGCAGGCGTTAAGGCCATACATTGCGAAAAACCGATGGCCGATACCTGGAGCGGCGCTCAAAGAATGGCACGGATGTGTGAGGAAAGAGGTGTGCAACTCACATTCAATCATCAACGCCGGTTCGGTAAACCGTTCAGGATGGCGCGCGAGCTCCTTAAATCCGGAGAGATCGGGGATCTGGTGAGGCTCGAAGGAGCATGTGGCAATATATACGATTATGGCACGCACTACGTAGATATGTTCAGCTTCTATAACGATGAGACCCCGGCCGAGTGGGTTATGGGCGGCATAGATTACTCCAGTGGTAGGCTGGTCTTCGGCGCACCCGTGGAGGATCACGGGATATTCATATGGAAGTACCGCAACGGGGTGTTCGCCATAATGGGTACCGGGGCTGCTGCTGAAGCCATAGGCGCTCACAACAGATTGATCGGCACGGAAGGCATCATAGAGGTCGGTGCACCGGATGGATCGAACCTTAGGATCAGACGCGGGGGATCCACCGAGTGGGAGGTGATTGACACCCAGGGTGAGGGACTTCACGGGCCAGGATATATCGAGCGGGCAATAGCCGATGTGGTGGATGCCCTGAAGAGTGGTCGCGAGCCGGAGCTCAGTGCTCGTAAGGCGCTTATCGCTACCGAGATTATCTTCGCCGCCTATGAGTCGAGCCGAAGAAGGGCGAAGATCAACCTGCCCCTGGATATAGAGGACAACCCGCTGAAATCCTTGATCGAGTCGGAATAAAGCCGAAAGACCTAATGACCACGAATGACCGTTGATCCACGGATGGCGAACAGCTAGCTTCAGGCAGATGCCACACTCAAAAAAAAAACGGTCAGAGGCGAAATAAAGGGATGTTGAACAGGCGGAGGAGGTTCCTCCACAACATTATACTTCCCTTCCTTGCCATCAGCATCATCATGGCGTTAGCCTTCATCATCTCCCTCCTAACCGGTAGGCTGAACAGGCACGCCGAGCTTCCCATAAACACCGTGAGGGATGCGCTCGGTGAAAAGGTGAAGCGTAATAGCAGTGTGAAGGAGATCGTGTTGGCCGGTCATGGAAGGATCGTATATGAGGTCAGCGGTCATGGCGAACAGGTGTTACTGATCCACTGTTGGTCCGGCTCGAAGGAATATTGGAAGTATGTCTTGAGAGATCTCTCGGATCAGTTCAAACTCTATGCTCTTGATTTAAAGGGATTCGAGGATTCGGATAAGCCTCCGGGTGGATATAGGATATCTGACTACTCAGATATGATCCTGAAATTCTGCAGGGCGGTTGGGATCAATCGGGCGGATGTGGTAGGACATTCACTTGGTGGAGCCATAGCGATCAAATTCGCCGCCGAGCATCCTGAGATGGTGAGGAAGCTGGTTCTGGTCTCCACGCCGCCGAACGGGCTACCGCTCAGCTTGAGGATAATAGGCTACCCTGTGATAGGTGGAATATGGTACAGAATGGTCAGGGCGATAGGTGGATTTGCCCTCAGGGGATCGAGGGCGGGGAAAGTGTGGCTCAAACCCACCGTTCGATCGGCTACGAGAAGCATAAGATGGTTCGCGAGATTCAAAGCGACCGAGAATCTGAAGAGAGTCAGATCTCCGATTTTGCTTGTCTTCGGGTTGAAGGATAGAATCGTACCTCCGGAATCCGTGAGGTTTTTCCTGAAGGCGAAATCCGGACTGAACGTGGCCATAATACCCGATTCGAGGCACTCCCCGATGTGCGAGAATCCCGATGCCTTTAACGCTGCCCTGCTCAACTTTCTTCAGCAGCCCTCTTTTTAAGCTCATCTGTATTTCACCATGCGAACATCGGTGAACTTTCCCGGTTCGGTATGCACGGTTACCTCATCCATAAGCGATCTGACGATGGCCAGTCCTAAGCCACGCGGCTCTTCATTCGAAGCATCCATGTAACCCTCAAGTACGCTTAGGTTCTGGAAATCGGATAGTGAAAGCATAGCACCACGATAGTCTCTTATAATTATCTCTATCTTATCCTCGTTGAGGATGCAGATCAGAGTTATTTCATTCCTGGCAGATCGTCCGTGTTCGATGGCGTTGTTACAGACCTCATCCGTTACTAATTCTATATCCTCGACCACCTCCTTCGGGAATCCAAGTCTTCTGGCTACGTCGGAGACAAAGGATCTGACAGGCTTAACATATATGAGTTTGCCAGGTATGGTTAAAACTATTTTGTCTCTCATATGAGCTTATCATCCTCCCCTGATCTTCATCACTATAAAGGTATAGTCGTCGAAAAGCGGAGAATCTCCGGCGAATTTCTCTATATCCGTCCTGATCGCCCGTCTGATATCGGAAACCGGCCTATGCGCGTTTTGTCTCAATACCTCCATCAACCTCTCCAAACTATACATCTCGTCCTCCTCGTTTCTGATATCCTCCAGGCCATCGGTATACATAAGCACAACATCTCCGGACGAAAGATCCAGCTTGATCTGACCGGGGGATATCTCCCCCCAGATCCCTATCGCTATGTCTCCCACATCTACCTCCGCGCACTCCCCGGTTTTCGACTTGAAGAGGATAGGCCTGGGATGGCCGGCGTTTGCGAGGGTGAGCAGTTGTCTTTCGTCATCCCAGACAGCGTAGATCATCGTGACGAACATCTCCTCCTCTAACACCAGCGATTCGTTAAGCTCATACAGAACCTCGGATGGTTCCCTCCCGGCGATCGCTATTCTGTGCAACAACGTCCTTATCATCACCGTCACCAGAGCGGCCGGGATGCCTTTGCCCGAGACATCCGCTATTGCAATTCCGACGCTATTTTCATCGATCGGAATGAAGTCGTAGTAATCCCCGCCGACCTCCCTCGCCGTATCGGAGTAGGCCGCCACGCTGAGATGCCTCATCTGTGGGAGGGCTTTGGGCAATAACCCCCTCTGTATACGCCGTGCCATCTCCAAATCTCTCTCCATGATCATCCTGTTGAGCGTTTCCTGGTGCAGCATGACGTTGTTTATAGCCATGGCGGCCTGGCTTGCAATGGCGCTGAGAAGGTTTACATCACCTTGGGAGAATCTCATCCCCTTTTTCCTGTTTATAACTGCTATGACACCCAGGGTCTGATCGGCCAGATAGATCGGGACGGCGGCTAAAGTCCTTATAAGCGAGTGTTGTCGAAGCAGGGGATGGGAACAAGCATCCTCGATCAGAATCGGTTTCTTGCTCAGCGCCACCTCCCCTATGATACCCTCGCCCGGCCTTATCCTCTGTGATCGAAGTTTTCGCTCGATAAACCTACGGCTTGCCCTTGGTGATATAGGCTCGTCCGTCAGCGGAGGGAACAATCCGACTGACGCCTTCGCCGCCAGCAGATTATTCTCCATCAGGAATATCACCCCGGCTGAGGCATCGACCGCTTGGGAGGCGTTTCTCACGACCACATCCAATATACCTCTTAGATCAAGGCTTTCGCTCGCCACCTCACCTATCTCCCCCAGCAATCTGGAGATCGCCTCCCTCTCTGCTGAGAGATCGGCGTTGATTTTAACCAATTTCTCCCATTCCGCCTTGAAAGCCAGATGATTGAAAGATAGAAAGCCTACTCCGGCCAACGCTATTGTCGACAGTTCCATCGAATAGCTGAAGATCCCGAAGGCATGAGCAAGGGCGTATAGGAAGCAAGAGAGGATCAACCTCGCCCTGACGTAATATCGCCTATGAGAGGGCAATCCAATCGCCAGACCACCCATAGTCAGGAAGGGCAGCAGATGGATACCTATCCTCCTCTGCTGCTCGGTCAACTCACCCAAGTGGGGCTCGAAGGTGGGAAGCATGATAAGGGCGGGTATAAAGATGATATAGGATATGGCCGTGAATTTATGATACCATCTCCCAGGATAAAACCTCTGGATCAGCACGTAGCTTAACACCCCCGCGGAGATGGAATGCATGATCTGCTGAAACCACCTATGACCGTCCATGATATAGGCCATGGAAGAGATAAGGAGTGCGAGAAAAGCTGTCAGGATGAGTTTCCAATAGCTGTCATCGCTTCTCCTCCAGAAGAATCCGCACTCAACACATATCGCCAAGCTGGTTGAGAAGATAACAAGGGATATAAACCTGAGATGCAGCTCCAAGGGATTTACTACCTCCTAATCATACACCCGCCATAGACAGGGGGACGGTTCTCCGTCCCCTAGAACGGATCATCGGTTTTTCATAAGCCCCCAGATTATGGGGAGTTTACCTCTGGCTTCTACCACAGCGCCTGAGAGATCCGTCACGATCATATTGTCGAACTTCGCGGTTTCGGCGTTCGGATCCCCGGCATTGCCGGACTGTCTGAAGCCGATCCTGCCTTTGGCGAAGGTTTTACTGTCGTCCGTCCATTCACTGGCGAGCTGGTCGTTTATGTAGATGGTGAACTTGAATCCCTCGGCGATCAGCTTGACCTTGCACCAATCGCCCTCTTTGATATCCTTGGGGATCTTGCTGGCATTCGTGACATCCGGGATCTTATCCGGGGTTATAACCCAGGAGCCGTTCTGACGCAGATGCCATCTGATGTGATACGGCGTCCACTGTCCGGCAACCGGCATATTGAGCATGTAGGCGTTGTCCCTATCCTGAGCCCTGAAGGCGATCCCACCGCACACCTTAACCGGCATGTAGTCGAGCATCAGGATGAAATCGCCGAACTCCTGTTTGGTCAAAGCCAGGAACTCTCCTCCTGTCACCGTCAGGACGCCGTCAGCTTGTTGCCAGGCCTTCTGTTCGAATACCTCCCACTTGCTCGTGTCCACCTTGTTCGAGTCGAAGTTGTCCTCGAACAACACCTTCGCCTGAAGCGGCGAAAGGAAAGCGAAGACGAGCAGAAGGATCATCCACACGGTCGCTTTCATCTTCTCCTCCTCGGTGAATTTGAAGTGACTTTCAATATTATGGGATAGAACCGAGGGAATGTCAAGTTCCGTGTCAAGTCAAATGATAATGCTGATCTACCCCCAGTTTTATCACCCCCTTTCAATAGCTCAGAGGAGATAAGAAGAACCTGGAGGTATTATATCGGAAATACTGGAAGCTGACCTACAAAATAGCCTCGCTCATATTATCGCT
>JAGGXZ010000230.1 GCA_021162805.1 Candidatus Poribacteria bacterium | reverse complement strand
TCCCTTATAAGAAGGCTATTCTCGCTGTGGCTCATAAGCTTATCAGGGTTATCTTTGCTATGCTCTCTAACGAAACTTATTTTGATCATGGAGGTGTCCCTGTGAATTCCTTATAGTTGACTCCTTTGTAGAAGGAGCTACCGATGAGGTATCTATCAGTATACACCAACAGCCGAGGAGTTTGCAACCTCTTTTGAAAAAATACCCCGTGGAAATCCCCCATTATGTTAGCAAGGGAGGAGATCACGGGACGATCTGCGGGATAGAGGTTCATGTTGACGGTTATTCTCCCTAGGGCTATAATAGGCTGAAGAACCTGCCAAGTTTAGGGGATGAAGTTAAAATGACCGGCAAAGAGCGAGTTATAAAAGATGGTATTGAGCTAATACATCCGGATCAGATCGAGCATTTCCCTGTCGAGCTTATGACCCCTCCAATCCTCATATCGCACGTCCTCCCGATCGCTATCGAGCACCCCGAAGGCTCCTCTGAAGTTCCACATCGCCCATCCCCATCCCGCCTCTCTCCAAAGCTCCAGGCAATCCCTCATCCAGCTTAATACCACGTCATGGGGGGTTTTGTTATAGGCCCCGAATTCGCCGATCATGATCCCAACGCCTTTCGACTCGAGCTCCTTCCACGGTTCGATCATCCTTTGTCTGAGCGTTTCTCCGTTCCAGACCGTTTGACCATCCCTGAGCGGCCATGTGGGCACATCCCATCTATCTGAACCGCCTATCCAGCCCGCCCTGTAATGGGTCACCTTCATCGGCTGGTATCCCCTCGTGGCGGCGGCGACCCCCAATCCTACAAGCTCAAAGGGGGGAGTGTTTCCCCAATCTCTGCCGTCGCATATGACCAATCTATCGGGATCTTCTCCTCGTATGGCGTCAAGCATTTTCTCGACGACCGATCTATGCGCTTCGGGAGTCACATGCGCCGGTTCGTTGAAGAGGTTGAAGCTCAGAATTCTATTCGGCACGCCCCTGTATCTCTCGGCGAAACGGGCCCAGTGGAGGGCACAAACCCTCTGAGCCTCCTCGTCCTCCCAGAGGGATAACCTCTCAGGGGGCTTCGCGACCGTATAGCCGGGGGCTCTGTGGAAGTTGAGACAAACGTGAACCTTGAATCTTCCGCCCAGCTCGACCGCCTCATCTATCTCCTTGAGGACCTCCTCGCTGAATTTCGTCCAGTCGGACTGATCGATCCAGCACCGATAGTCCATTGGGAGACGGACGAAGTTAAACCCTAGCTCGGATATCCAAGCGAAATCCTCCTCTCTAAACCTCTCATTGCGTGAGACGTTGAACTTCTCCAAGAGATTAAAACCTCGCCATCTGGGCAACTTTTCAGGCGAAGGTTCAACCGGAACGGTTTCTCCCTTATCCATCGGTTCCCTCCCTCAATCATTTGGCTCCGCCGTCGGTCACGGCATTGAGTAAAAGCTTGAAACGTTAGCACGTTGAGCGTTTAACGTTCCAACGTTCAGCGCGCTAGCGTACGACGTGTTTTTTAGTTTCCTCCCTGTGAGTGATAGACTATCAGCACTTTCCTGGCCATATTCCACCTCCGCGTTTTTTACATGATACCACGGCGGGCAACTTGGAATCAAGGTTTGCCCTCATCTACCAGGTATGCTAAAATATCAAAGTTCACGTGATATTGAATTTCCTGCTTTCAACTGAATGGAAGGGGGATACCGATGAAATTTTTACAGATAGAAGAGAAGGGGGAAAATAGGCTTTGTGTCCTCCTGGGGAATGAGGCGATAGATCTCAAGGCGACATATCTCACCGGCGGCGGCAAATCATACAGGGCTGCTCTGTTTGACGATACGCTGACATTCATCGAAAACATGGATGAGTCGATGGAGCTCCTTGAGGAGACGATGGAGATCATCTCGAAGGGGATACGTGTGAGCCTGCCGATCCCGGAGAGGCTCAAGCCGCCTATAACCTATCCGCGTAAGCTTCTATGTCTGGCGGGCAACTACGCCGAGCATATCCGCGAGGGCGGCGGAACGGCCTATGATAAGTCAAAGGTGACGCCGCGCGTCTTCATGAAGCCCCCATCAACGACGGTTATCGGTCACGGCGAGCCGATCGTAATTCCCAGAAACGGGAACAGGATCGACTGGGAAGCCGAGCTGGGTGTCGTCATCGGCAGACGGGGTAAGTTTATATCCGCCGAGGAGGCCTACGATTACGTCTTCGGTTATACGATCGTGAACGATGTCTCCGAGCGAAGGCTGAAAGTACCCAAAGAGCGCGAGCCGCGAGAGGGCGATAGGTGGTTCGACTGGCTCAACGGCAAATGGTTCGACACCTTTGCACCCATGGGGCCGTGGATCGTCACCAAGGATGAGATACCGGATCCTCATTCCCTCCGGATATCGCTCACGGTGAACGGCGAAGTGATGCAGGATTCAAACACAAACCACATGATCTTCACCGTGCCGGAGCTGATCCAGTTCATATCAACCCTTCTCACTCTGGAACCCGGAGATGTGATCTCAACCGGAACCCCGGAGGGAACTGGAGCGGCACGGGGGATCTTCCTGAAAAAGGGGGATCTTATCAGAATAAAGATCGAGAGGATCGGTGAACTCGTAAATCCGGTTGAATCGGAGATGGGAAAATGAGGCGATTGAAGACACCTATGTTGCTTGTCCTGGCGCTGCTTTTAGCGTCGGGAATCTCCTATGGCAAAGAGGTTTACAGCCTTTTCGGTAAGCTCTTTCTCTCCGGAAGGGTTGAATACGATTTTACCGAGAAAAGAAACTTTCTGGCCGAGCTTCCCGAGGAGAAGGAGCAGACCTATGTCGAACAGAACCGGTTCGACTTCGACAGATTATTCCGCAAGGGCTTCCACAGCGTCTTGACCATAGAGGAGACGGCGGGCAACATCAAGAACATACTGAGCTTAGGGGATGTGCCCACGACGTTCACCTCCTATACTTTCGACCAGGTGGATCTTTCAGGCATCAGGTGGGACGTCAAATCCGAAAAGCAGGATCTGATCGTGTTGATGGTCCCTGGCCCCCTCAACCCGGTCATCGGTAAGGACGTGAGAAGCTCTGGAGTAGGGCTGAGGCTGGTGAGGAAGAGAAATAACACCAAGATAGGAGCCGCCTGGTATTATAGGGTGACGCCGGTGTTCGGCGTAGATCTGGAGTCGAACTTCGCCAACTACGGTATCAAATCGGAGATAGATTTCTCGCCCAAGAGCGTCCCCGATAAAACCCTTTCGGGCAGACTTCGATCGACGGTCGCCGTGTTCAAGATGTTCAGGACGATAGGCGACTCGATCCTTCAGCTCAAGGCGTTCAGGGTGGGCGATAGATATGACGCATCCAGATCTGTCAGCGATAACGACGATCAGGACAGATATACCGATAACACGATTAACGATCCGCCATCCTTTATCATCCCCGGCAACCTAGATAAGAACGACAACGGCGTATTCGATTACGAGGACGACGTACTTCTTTTCGACGTGGATGAGGATTTCCTGGACGAGAGGGATACCAACAACAACGGCATACGGGATGAGGAGGAGAACGATCACGATCCGAACTACGAGTTCGATGTGGGGTTGACGGGGGTGGATGCTTCGACCCAATACAAGGTCAGCAGAAGAGGCTCCTCCACCAATGCCGATCTCGGCCTTCAATACATGGTTAAGCTCAACACCGATCGGAAAGCGGCCAAGGCCTATGCGGATATCGTGCACAACAGAAACTTTAAAAACGGCTCCCTCCTCATTGAAAACGAGTTCAAATACGTCAGAGATCGTATACCGGACGACACCTGGCATTACGTCGGGACGATATCGCGGGATGAGAAGAAACTGCTTGAAACCCTGCCTGAGATACAGGATATGATCGACAAGAACTCAATTCAGTTCTTCCCGTTCAGGGGATCATATGAGGTGGAGATGGAGCGTAACGATCCGCTGTTGATGCAAAACGATCTGATAAACACGGCGAAGATAACCTACGAGTATACAGGTAGGAAGAAGATGGTCACCACCTTGAGGGGGAAATTCCAATACGACATGGATTTCGATGGCGAAGATACCCATTATGAGGTCGGAATATTCAAGACCAGTTACAGATACCGTCCCTCGAAATCGCTGGAGATAATCCCACAGTATAAGTTCATGGCCAGAAACGGATTTAAGATGGTCGAGGAGCGACCGAAGGATTATTTCGTCACCGAGGAGAAAGAGGGCAAGAAGATCGAGCATAGGATAAGGCTGAGGGAGCTGGCACAAACCAGGGTCAGGGATATCAGCAACGTCTTCATAATTAAGAGCGTCTATCAGTTCACGAAGACGATCAAGATCACGGGCGGGATACAGTGGTGGCTTTACAACGATATGATAGATGAAACGGGGGAGAAGGACTTCGTCCGGCAGGCGATCCTGGCGGAGCTGGAGAAGAACTTCATAGCTTATGAGAAGGATATGTTCCTCCATATAGGTCTCAGATATATCGAACAGAGGGCGAAGGGGAAACTGAACGATCAGAACTTCATGGAGACCTTCGTCAGGGTCTTCGCCAAGTTTTAATTTACTTGGTGAGACCTAAGCTCAGATGGGAGGTTCTGAGGTGATGGCTTATGAGGCTCAGCATCAGGGCTAAATTGGTTACGACCCTGGTCGTCGGCGGTCTGATTCCCCTTCTCATGGCCGTTGCGGCCCTTTACATCCTCGGCGTCATCCAGCGCGAAAGGGAGATAGGCGTCGAATTTCAGGATATAGCGAGGCTTTCCGCCGAGAGGATCTCCATCGCCATCACCTCCAACGCCGATGTGTTCAGAACTCTCGCCCTCTTCCCCATCACACGGAATTTCCTCAATCTTTGCTCCTCTCGATCGGAGGGTATGAGCCGATCCGATATCTCGGATCTCATCTCATCTGTTGAATCGAAGTGGGCCTCTCTGACCGAATCCGATCCGCCCCTCAACGGGATACTCTCCAACCGACTAGCCATAATGCTCGATCTGTTTATGGGATCACATCCGATTTTCAAAGAGATCTTCGCCACAGATTCCAAAGGGCTGCTTGTGGCCTCCACGAACAAGACCACCGATTACTGGCAAGCCGATGAGGAGTGGTGGCGGGAGACGGTGAAAAGGAGGGGGGTATATCTGACAGGAATATCTTACGATCGGAGTGCCAAGGTATACTCCATCAATATGTGTCTGCCCGTCAGAAGCGGCGGTAAGCTGGTCGGGGTTATCAAGGGGGTCGTGGATCTTTCGGGGATATTCCAAAGCGTCCTGCTTTTGAGAGGGGGTCGAAGGATAAGATTGATCCTAGCGGATGAGGACGGCAATATAGTCCTCGATTCCGCCGGAGGGAAGCCATTTGAGAGACATATCGAATCGGGGATAATGGACAGGCTCTCACCGAATCCCGGCTGGATCAGAGGCAGTATGGAAGGTGGGGAGAACATCATAGGTTTCGCCTCCGTCTCATACGGTCCGATAAACTGGAAGGTGTTGGCGCTACAGAAGGTGAACCTCGCCTTTGCTCCGGCGCATAAGTTCATATTCTACATCCTCCTGTTCGGCGCCGGTTTGATCCTGATCTTCTCGGTCACAGGTGTGCTTCTATCGGAGCAGTATATCGCAGGGCCGATCAGATCCCTCAGAAGGGCGGCCAAGGAGATCGCAGCAGGCCGCTTTGACGTCTCAGTTCCCATCGGGGCTAAGGATGAGATAGGTGAGATGGCGGAGGTGTTCAACGAGATGGTGGAGGAGCTGAGAAGGAAAATGAGGGAGATAAACGAGCTCAACGCCACGCTCGAAAGGAGAGTTCAGCGGCGAACCAGACAGTTGGAGATCGCCAATCGCAAGCTCATAAAAGCGAATAAGGCGAAAAGCGAGTTCCTCGCGACGATGTCACACGAGCTGAGAACCCCGCTTAACGCCATTATAGGTTTCTCCGAGGTATTGCTGGATGGGCTCTGCGGCGAGCTCAACGACGACCAGCGTGATGCCGTGACCGATATCTATGAAAGCGGTAAACACCTGCTGAGGATGATAAATGACATCCTGGACCTGTCGAAGATCGAGGCGGGCAGGATGGAGCTCAGAAAGGAGACCTTCAAGATCGATGAGGTGTTGGAAAGCGTCAGAACAGTCGTCTCGGAGATCGTGAGGGAGAAAAACCTGCGCTATGTGGAGGAGGTCCCACCGGATCTACCCCCCATATACGCCGATAAGGTCAGGTTCAAGCAGATCATGTATAATCTGGTTTCCAACGCCGTCAAGTTCACGCCCGAAGGGGGAAGCGTCACGATCCGAGTCTCGCACAACGATAGGGAGTTCACCTTCACCGTCCAGGATACGGGCATCGGGATCAGAGAGGAGGATATACCGAAGCTCTTTGAGGAGTTCGTTCAGATCGACTCCTCCTACTCCAGGGAATATGAGGGAACGGGACTGGGCCTGGCGCTGACCAAGAGATTGGTCGAGATGCACGGCGGCAGGATATGGGTCGAAAGCGAATACGGCAGAGGGAGTAGGTTCAGCTTCACCATACCTAAACCCGTTCACGTCGAGGAGAGCCTTGTTACCCCTTCTGCCAAGGTCAGGAAAGGGGAGGATCTGATCCTCGTCGCGGAGGATAATCCTCAAGCCGCACATCTGCTTCGACTTTATTTAAGCGAGGCGGGATATGAGGTTGAGGTGGCTCAAAACGGGGTGGAGGCGATCGAGAAGGCCCGCACGTTGAAGCCCTTCGCCATAACCCTGGACGTCATGCTCCCCATGAAAGACGGATGGCAGGTGCTTCAGGAGCTGAAGTCCTACCCCGAAACCTCCGATATACCGGTGATAATCGTATCGGTCGTCGATGATTATCAGCTCGGCTTCTCACTGGGTGCCGCCGGATATCTTGTAAAACCCATAGATAGAGATCAGCTCATAAAATTGCTGGAAGGATTGAAGTTACAAACCGATAAGGTTATGGTCGTGGAGGATCAGGAGGAAGACCTGAGGTTGCTAAGCTTGATACTCGATGAGGCCGGATATGTCGTCATTCCGGCAACCAGCGGCGGGGAGGCGCTTGAGAGGCTCTCCTCTGAAAAGCCGGGGCTGATCATCCTGGACCTCATCATGCCGGGGATAGATGGTTTCGAGGTTCTGAGAAATCTGAGGGAATCGACGGCTCTAAACCGAATACCGGTTGTTATCTGCACCGCTAAGGATCTCTCACCCGATGAGAGGGAAAAACTCACCGGCAACGTCAGATCGATAGTTCGAAAAGGTGAAAATGTCAGGGAAGAGCTTTTGAAAGCCATCGAGGAGATAAGGGGATGGAGGAAAAAAAGATATTGATCGTCGAGGATAACGCGAGAAATCGGAGGCTTTTGAAGGTACTGCTTAGATCGCATGGATACCAGGTGATAGAGGCTCAAAACGGCGCCGAGGCGTTGGAGGCCGTCAGGAGGAATCGGCCCGATCTGATACTCATGGACATACAATTGCCGGGGATAGATGGGCTGGAGCTTGTGAGAAAGATCAAGGATAAATTCGGCGATATACCGATCATAGCTGTGACCGCCTATGCCATGAAAGGTGACAGGGAACGGATACTCTCGGCGGGCTGTGACGGTTATGTGAGCAAACCCATAGATACGAGAGAACTGCCAAAGGTTATAGCCAAAGCGCTTGAGGGTGGAGATGAATGAGCGTGTCCCGAGGATACTCGTCGTGGACGATGATCCGAGAAACGTGAGGCTGCTCAAACGGATTTTAACCTCACAGGGATATGAGGTGGAGGAGGCATATTGCGGAGAAGACGCCGTGGAGATGGCGCTGGAGAATCCCCCCGACCTTCTCCTCCTAGATGTGATGATGCCCGGCATGGACGGTTATGAGGTCTGCAGAAGGCTGAGGTCGGATCCGAGAACGATCGCCGTTCCGATCGTCATGGTGACGGCGCTGAGCGGAAGGAGGGAGAAAACCAAGGCGCTGGAATACGGGGCGGATGATTTTATAACCAAGCCTTTCGAACGGGTGGAGATCCTCGCCAGGGTGAGATCCTCGCTACGCGTCAAAAGGCTCCATGATGAGCTGGTGGAAGCCAATAAACGGCTGGAGGAGAGAAACCTGCTCTTTGAGACGGAGCTCTTTATGGCGCGGGAACTACAGCAGGCGCTGATGACACAGGAGATACCGAAGATCTGCGGGGTGGAGTTCGACTACAGATATGTGCCGACTTTCACCGTCGGAGGTGATTTCTTTTTCCTTCAGGCCGTCTCAGAATCCTGTCTCGGCCTTTTCATCTCCGACGTGATGGGACACGGACCACAGGCTGCGATGGTGACGGCGATCATAAGAACGCTCCTTTCGAGCCTCCTTCGGTATGATCCTGCCCCCTCAAAATTGTTGTCTCAGATGAACGACCGATTTGCCGCTGTCATGCCGAAATCCTATTCCATGATGTTCGCCTCAGCGGCTTATATCCGTCTGGATGCCAGATCCGGGGAGATGATCTTCTCAAACGCCGGCCATCCTCCGCCGTTCCTGCTGAGAAGAAGTGAAGGCGAGATCGATATGATCACAACCCCGAACTCTATCGCCCTTGGCCTCGCTCAGGAGTCTAAATATCAGGATGTCACGCTTCAGCTGAGGGCCGGGGATGGTATCTTCATGTATACCGACGGTCTTTTCGAAACAAGGGATAGGTCGAATGAGATCTTCGGACTGGATAGGCTCCGTCAGATCCTCAAAGAGGGATTGACCATGCCTTCCGATAGGCTTCTCGATTTCGTCCTAGATAAGGTCATGAGCTTCGCCGGAGGGAAACACATGGATGATGATCTAACCGCCCTTTGCCTCAACTACAAGTTCGGAGCCCTCTAGCTTCTACCGGTTGGTCAGCTCCTTGTGAGCTCTCATAGGCGGGAAGAGGATTCTCATCCCCTTCCCGCCGGTACTTGCTTTTATCTCTTGATTTCACCCCAGGTTGTGGCGAGCTTATCCTGAGGCTCGACGGGGGTGAGGCCGACGACTTCAGCCACCCAGTTCTTGATGAATTCGGCACACACTTTACCTCTATCCTTCAACCAACCTGCAGGTCCACCTGCAGCCTGGTTTATTATAGCAACATAACCGTTCGTCTGCTTGTTGTGGATGACGACCGGATCAGCTTGGGATTCCTTAGCAGGATCATCAGAGCCGCCCAAGGAGGCAAATATCGCCGCTACTTCCCACGGGTCTTTAACCTCGGTGAGCACGACAGGCCTATCGGTTTTACAGGGACTCTCAAGGCTCGGTAGATACTTCTTGCCTGTAGGAGTCACCTTCATCATGGTGTTATTGGCGGCGGTGATAATCCCCGTTCCAAGATCCAGTATATTAGCAGCACCCTGCGAGCCGTTCTGCGTACACCTGGCTCCCCCGCACTCATAAGAGACATAGGCAAACCAGTCACCGACGTTTATGAACATATTCCCTCCGTCAAGCCAACCTTCAGCAACGGAACCATCGGGCTCCTTGTTTGGATAAGGATAAAGGGCGCTTGGCATGCATCCGTTAAGCCAGATGATATCGAATTCGCCATCGTTCATGTTGTCCTTAGCCCATGCCTCGAACTCCTTCAGATGATCGTCATCGAACTTCTTAATGTCCTTGAACATCTTCCCCGTCTCGTTGATTATCGTCTCGACATCCTTGAATTGTGACTCGTCGTACCACCCGTCTGTGTTCCAGTGCCCAACATAAAAGGCTATGTCTGAGGCATATGAAAGCCCCAGCCCCAGGGTTAAGAGAAGCACAAAAGCTACCGTTATTTTCATTCTATCCCTCCCTAGCTGAAAGTACAAATAGAATTTTATCATAAAATTAAGGCCGTTGCAAGGAGTCGTTTTTTACCTCTACTTGAACGTGTGCCTGGTCGGTGATAAAATATCGAGGTGATTAACCGGTTCGGAGGTGAAACGTGAAACAGCCGCCACCCAATAAAGGGGCGACGCTCCGTGCGATCCTGATTGGGATATTGTTGATCCCCTTCAACGCCTATTGGATCATGGATTCAGCCGGGCAGGGATATCCCACCACCGTCTCGCTCTATTTCAACGTCATCTTCTGCATATTCTGTATGACCCTGCTCAATTTCGCCATACTCAAGCTGATCCCCAGATATGCTTTCAGTCAGGGCGAGATATTGACCGTTTACATCATGCTCTCGATCGCCTCTTCCCTGGCGGGACATGACATGCTTCGCGTTCTGATCCCGATGATCCCTCATGCCTTCTGGTATGCTACGCCCGAAAACGAATGGGCCGAGCTTTTTCACAGATATATCCCCGATTGGGTGGCGATCAAGGACGTCAGACAGCTCGTGGACTACTATCGCGGCGAATCGACCCTCTACAGATGGGATCACATAAGGACATGGGTCACCCCTACCCTCACCTGGTCGGGTTTTCTCTTCTCGCTGGCTTTTGTGATGTTGTGTATAAACATCTTCGCTCGGAAGCAGTGGACCGAATATGAAAAGCTCAGCTATCCCATCATTCAATTGCCCCTCGAGATGACCAGGGGTGGCGGCGCTACGGGCGCTTTGAGGAGCAAGCTCTTATGGCTGGGATTTGGGATCGCGGCAACTATAGACATTATAAACGGCCTGAACTACCTCTATCCCAACGTCCCGAGCCTCGGAGGCAAGCTCTACGATATACATCCATATTTCACCTCAAGCCCTTGGAACGCCATAGGGTGGACGCCGATAGCGCTTTTCCCCTTTGCCGTGGGTTTAGCCTTCTTCATCCCGCTGGATCTGGCCTTCTCATGCTGGTTTTTCTACATCTTCTGGAAGGTTGAGAGGATAGCCGGGGCAGCTATAGGGGTCAGAGGTATGCCGGGGTTCCCCTTTATAACGGAACAATCCTTCGGGGCATACATAGGGCTTTGTATCATAGCTATAATCGCCACCAGAAGACACCTATGGAACGTGATCAGGAAGATCTTCGCTGGAGCAAGCGATGTGGATGATTCCAGAGAGCCCCTGCCTTACAGATGGACGATGGTCGGGATGATCCTGGCTTTCGGATATATCTTCGCCTTCAGCAAGCTGGCCGGCATGAGCGTGTGGGTGATATTGGCGTTTTTCGTCATATACTACATGATCTCCACCGCTGTGACCAGGATGAGAGCGGAGCTGGGTTCTCCCGTACATGACCTGCATTTCACGGGCCCGGATGAGATGTTGCCCAAAATATTCGGCACCCGTCGTCTGGGACCTCAGAACCTGACGATGTTCGCGTACTACTTCTTCTTCAACAGGGCGTACCGGGGCCATCCGATGCCTCATATGCTGGAGGGGTTTAAACTGGCTGAGAGAACCAACATAGATAACAGAAAGCTGGTTGTGGCGATGATCTTAGCCATGGCGATAGGGATCATCGCCACATTCTGGGCGTATCTACACATCTCATATATCGAAGGGGCGAGGACCTGGTTCGCGTGGAGACCATTTAACAGACTTCAAAGCTGGCTCATAACTCCCAGAAACCCTGACAGACCTGCCACCATCGCTATGGTCATCGGATTGGGCATCACCCTGTTCCTCATGATGATGCGAATGCGAATCTTCTGGTGGCCCTTCCATCCGGCGGGATTTGCCATCTCCAGCAGCTGGTCCATGAACGTCTTCTGGTTCTCGATCTTCGTCAGCTCCATTATCAAATGGTTTATCCTTAAACAGGGCGGACTGAAGACACATAGAAAGGCCATCCCCTTCTTCATGGGCCTGATCCTCGGCGAGTTCATAATAGGCAGCATTTGGGCGCTCATAGGGATAACCATCGAGAGACCGATGTATAGATTCCTATACTGAGGCTTGAAAGATGGGAGAGATAAACTTGGAAGAGGTTAAAAGGGCGATCCTGAAGGCGGAATCGGCCGAGAACGAGGAGATATTCTCCAGGATGCTCCCGTTGCTGAAAGATAAGCTCAACGGATACTCGATCCTATACGTCGTCTCCGGTTTTCTGATGCTCCTCGATTATATGAGGTTCGCGCCCGGCGAGGCCTTTTTCTCCGAGGTCAGAAGATCGGGGATGGTCGGCAAAGTCATCGAAACTCTAGGTGAGGAGATCAGCCTTCTGGATATCTTCAGCGGCATGATACTGGGGAAAGGGTTCGATTTGGGATTCATCAAGTTCAGGGTCGAAGGTCGTCACCTGGAGAAGCTCAAGGAGATCACCTCGAAGTACAGAGGATACATGATGGAGATGGCGAGATACTGCTCCGAGAATGACCTTCATCCGGAGGAGGTATTAGAGGATCCGAAGGCTCACTCTCAGGTGATCGAAAGGGCATGGGGATCGGTCGAGGGATACATCGAATATGAGATCAAACTGATGGAGGATTTCAGAGGTTGGATCTCAGGGATGGAGAAAGTGCTGGAGCTGCCGATCGAACCCATAGCGCCGATGCTGATAAAAGCAAGGATAAATAGGGATCCTGAGGAGCTTGGGCTTTCGGAGAAGGCCATCGAGGAGATGGTTAAATCCTTCAAATCGCTGCTTTCAGATGTAGTTCTGATCGTAGATCTTTTCATATCGGAGAAAAGGCGTTCCTTTGAGGGAAGAATGGGCGGGCTGATCGATTCAAGCTAAACATATCTCCAGCGGCTGCCGATGAAGATGTTGTAGCTTGACCGACAGGGAGGATCAAGATGAAACCTCGTTTCCAATCGGCAACCGCCATGGCTCTCCTGATGTTTTTCTCCCTCACCTTCTCCCACGCCTCATCTGTCACCATCAAGCATAGGGTGAAATTCGGTGAAACCCTTTGGGAGATTTCCCGTAGATATAACGTGTCGCCTCAACAGATCATGAGGGCTAACCATATGACGCCAAGGGATTATCTGGTGATCGGACAAACGTTGATTATTCCACATCCCGATCCTTCAGCAGGTGACCGAGGGAAAGCGATTGAAGGTCGAAAGGTGAAAACCTCCTATCTCCCGACGTCCGTTATCCGCTCTATCGGCGGGAAATTAAGGTTAACAAGCCCTCTCCCTCGCGGCGCCCGTGTGACGTCGCCGTTCGGGTGGCGGATACACCCGATAACAAGGCGACGCGAGTTTCACAAGGGGGTTGATCTGGCGGCCAGGATCGGTACCCCCGTCAGAGCAGCGGCCGCCGGAAAGGTGACCTTTGCAGGACGGCTGGGAGGATATGGTCTGACGGTGATAATCGAGCATAAAGGCGGGATCTCGACCCTATACGGTCACCTATCCGTTATCTCCGTCAGTCCGGGAGAACGGGTCAAGTGCGGGGAGAGGATCGGATTTTCGGGCAATAGCGGCCTTTCCACAGGGCCACATCTTCATTTTGAGGTGAGGGTGAAAGATGAGCCGGTTGATCCTAAAAGATTCGTCCGATTTTAAACGAGGGATGCTGTGTGTCGTCGTGATCCTTTTCACCTTGACGATATATGCTCGATCCTTCTCAGAATATAGAGGCGATATAGGCGTCAGACCCTTGGGGATGGGCGGTGCCTTTGCTTCGCTTTCCGATGACCCTACCGGTGTCTTCTGGAACCCCGCCGGGATATCCGACATAAAACGCAGGGAGTTCGTCTATGATCTATCTCAGGGGGCGTTATCGGCCGCATGTCCCATAGGGCGATTGGGCGTGCTTGGTTTCAGCATTGTCGATATGAACTATGAAGACAGGTTTCTGATAGATTCTCCCTTTAACCCTTTCGGCATGTTTCTGACGGGGGATAATCAGGTTCTGCTCTCTTACGCGAAGCGGTTCAAAAGCGGCGTGGCCTTCGGATGGAACGTGGGCTATAACCGTGCAGCCGATCCGGAGAGCCTTTGGGCGATCAGTTTCGACTTCGGCGTAGATGTCCGGCCTTCCCGATGGCTGAGTTTCGGGATAGGCATAAGGGATCTGAACGGGACCAGGATCTATAACTCTTATGGAGATCTCCTGAAACGATTTGACAGGCAGTTTACCTTCGGGGTTAACCTCAATCCCCACAGATCCTTCAGATTCAGTGCGGCGGTGAACCCCGACAGGCGGATCCTCCGATCCGGCTTCGAGCTGAGATGGAGATGGATTTCGCTCAGGGGCGGTATGATGGAGAAGATCTCACAGCGACTTGAAAGACCCACCCTGACCGGCGGGATATCCCTCGATTTCGGGGGCAAAAGGCTCAACTACGCCTATGTATCCGATCCCGAAATGAGGTATCAACATCTGTTATCGGTGCAGATCGATTTCGCCCCGCCGAGCAGGAAAGGGGGAATTGAGTTCTTCAAGGATCTATCAGCCCCGGAGATAGATGTGGATCTAGCGGCTGAGATACCTCAATCAATGCGATCGATCGAGCAGGGAAAGGATAAGCCGCGGATAACCGTCAAACCGAAGCTCGATTCAAAACACGAAAAGATCCAGATGCCGTCTCCTCCCATTACCTTGGACGCCTCTCCCTCCATCGATCCCCCCGCCGTGGAGATCGAACCTGAGGTCGGAAACGAAGAGCCAGGGAGGAAAAGCAAGTTTGAGGAGATGGTGGAGAGATACGATCTCGATCCGCTTCTGGTTATGGCGCTTATAAAGATGGAATCCAATTTCAACCCAAGGGCCGTCTCCCCGGCAGGAGCGGCCGGCTTGATGCAACTGATGCCCTCCACGGCGCGATCGCTCGGCCTAAAAGTGCCCAGATACCGGAATCCAAGACATCCCGTCAGAAATCCGAGGATCGATGAGAGGTTCGATCCCCGCAAGAACCTCGAGGCGGGGATGAGATATCTGAAGCAGATGGTGGATAGATACTCGGGAAATTACGTCCTAGCGATATGCGCCTATAACTCCGGCCCGGGCAATGTGAAGAAGAACATACCGGCGATCAGACAGACCGAAAGGTTTGCCGCAAAGGTCATGAAGCAATACTACGACTATCAATCCGATCCCACGGAGCGCGAATCGGATATGGCGAAAGTTGAAAGGCTATTGCTGTGGGATTGAAGATGCGTCTTCAGCTACGCCTACCATTCGATCAGCATCTCCAACCGATTCGGCCCTGATCTGGCCGATCGTTTCGTCTCCGCCTATGAGGAACTCTCCGGCCCTCTGGAGAATCTGTCGCTTTACAAGAGGATCGTGGCCTTAAAGATGAGTCTCCTTTTGAGGCTCCTCAGGAATCCCGGTCCCCTGATGGGTTTGCTTTTGGGAGATGAAAAGGTTAAAATGATCCTTAAGGGCAGGAGATTCCTGAGGTCTGCCGAAGGGTATTACCTGAGCTATGCCGAGGGTGGAGATCGGGGATGAAGGTAGTATCGTCGTTAGGGTTTATCGTACTTATGCTTTCCGCCTGTATTATCGCAGAAGGCAGTGGAGATCCTGAGGCTAGCGTCCGCAGTCGGCAGTCCGCCGTTTTTCGCTGCGGACAGCGGACGATAGACGGCGGACGATCAGTCTGGAACGGGCGCTACGCTTGAGGGGAAAAGAACAAGGAGGAGGTGAGCGAATGAAAGCGTCCGGTAAGACCGGCTTCGTCTACCATGAATCTTATCTTCAACATGACACCGGCGGATATCATCCCGAGAGCCCGGCGAGATTGAAAGCCATAGTCGAACGGCTGGAGAGGGATGGGGTTCTCCCCAGGCTCATCCTCATCGAACCTACCCCTGCCGACCTGGATTGGATCGCCACCGTCCACACACGGCAATACATCGAGGAGGTCAAGCGGAGTTGCTTGGCAAACATGAGGTTCCTGCACTCTCCCGATACGATCATCTGTCCTCGTTCCTATGACGTGGCGCGGCTGGCCGTCGGCGGCATTTTGGCGGCGATCGACGCCGTGATGGAGGGCAGAGTCAAAAACGCCTTCTGCGCCATTCGTCCCCCAGGCCATCACGCGTTGAAGAGCAGGGCGATGGGGTTCTGCCTCTTCAACAACGTCGCCATCGGAGCCAGATATATCCAGAGGAAATATGGCCTGTCCAAGGTGCTCATCGTGGACTGGGATGTCCATCACGGCAACGGAACACAGGCCGCCTTCTATGACGACCCGACCGTCCTCTACTTCTCAACCCATCAGTATCCCTTCTACCCCGGCACGGGGAGCAGAGAGGAGAGGGGGATTGGGAAGGGGGAAGGCTATACCATCAACGTCCCTCTGCCAGCGGGGTCCGGAGATGAAGAATATGTGAGGGTCTTCGAGGAGATATTGAGGCCCAAGGCGATCCAGTTCGATCCGGATTTCGTCCTGATATCGGCCGGATTCGACCCTTATGAGGACGACCCGATCGGCGGGATGAGGGTCACGCCGGAGGGGTTCGCTGAGCTCACGAAGATCGTAAAGGAGATCGCGGAAGAATGCTGCGAGGGGCGGCTTGTCTCCGTGCTGGAAGGGGGATATAATTTGGAGGGATTGGCCGAATCGGTGGAGGCTCATATCTTGGCTCTTATGAGATGACAAGGGGGTATAACCTTGAGGGAAAGGATAAAGGAACTCCGCAAAAACCTTTATGGCAAACTCTTTCTCTCCTCCATGATGGGGATCACGGACGGCTCCTTCTGTTCGGAAAGGGGTAAGGGCTGTGCTATGGTTCAGATCGGGGCGTATTTAGCGGAGCCGTCGGCTTACGGAAGGAGAGAGTGTGTCCTGCCCCCGACGGAGGAGGAGTGTGTTAGCTTTTTCGCCGAAGAGTGTGAAAGGGCGAGGGGTGAATCAAAAAGCTACGTCTGCTTGAATCTCGCTACACCTAAGCTTGAGTGGGGGTTAGAGGCGGCCGAATGGTTTTACAAGGCCGGAGGGGATATCGTAGAGCTCAACGTTCACGGGGGATATGAGCCGTATCTGCGCCTTGGGAAGCTCAGGGCCATGGTTTTGCCTGAAAATAGATCCGAGCTCTTCGAGTGGCTCGAGGCTTTTTCAAAGTTGAAGGCGCCGGTGATCGTCAAGTTTAGGGAGGGGGTGATTCCGAACTACAGCCCTGTTCTCGATAGGGTCTCCGATATGGATCTCCTTGGAGTGCACTTCAACATCAGGGATGAGAGGAGCGGAAGCCCGGATATTGAGTTCGTCAGGGAGATAAAGAGAAGATATCCCCTCTTCCTCCTGGTGAGCGGTTATGTGAGGGACGCTGAGACGGTGGGGAGGCTTTTCGAGGCTGGTGCCGACATGGTGGGTTTCGCGGAGCCGACCATAAAGGACGCTGAGTTTATAAGCAAGATCGTCCAGGAGCTGGATGATCCTTCAAAATAAGCTTATGGCCGGGAGGTTTCGACCATGGACATATCGAGGAGGTTAACGATCGGTTTTCTCCTTCTTCTGGCGATATATCCCCTTTCAGCGCCCGTCGCTTGGGGAGGAGATATGCCGATCCCACCGATAGGCTGGATATGGCGGGTGGTCCCGTCGGCCGCTGAGGAGGCGAGAGTACGGGCCGAGTTGAAGCTGGGGGAGATCCCCTACAAGATCGTCTATGAGACCTATCGTGATAACAACTGGGAGATATTCATGATGAACGCCGATGGCTCCAACCCGATAAACCTCACCCACACGCCCGATGTGGATGAGCTGTATCCCCACGTCTCACCCGACGGCACGAAGATCTGCTTCGTGGTCGATGAGGGGAAGGGGGAGTCGAAGGTGCGCAACGTCTATTACATGAACATCGACGGGACAGGGCGGACCAAGGTCGCCGAAAACGCCCGACAGCCATGTTGGAGCCCTGACGGGGGTAAAATCGCCTATCTGAAGGGCGAATTTGACCGATTCACCTATCTCGACTACGCGACGAAGGGCTTGTTCATCTATGATCTGAAAACCGGAAAACACGTGCAACATCCGAACAAAAAGCTCTATCACCTCTACAACATCTGCTGGTCGCCCGACGGAAATTGGTTTGTGGCGACTGTGCATGCGGGGATGGGATACAAGCACGCCATCCTCGCCATCGAGGCCAACGGCACCAGGGTCTTCGACCTGGGTATCCCGGGATGTAGGCCGGATATAAGCCCCGACGGGAAGAGGATAGCCTGGGGCGCGGATGACTGGACGCTGGCTGTGGGAGATCTGGATCTGACCTCATCCGCTCCCAAGGTCACGAATCGGCGCGGTCTCATCAAAAGCTCCAAACCGATGAAGATCTATCACATCGATTGGTCTCCAGATGGCAGATATGTCGCCTTCAGCCGGGGGCCCATGAGGAAAACCTTGAAGTTCGCCCCTGAAATGGTGGGCATAAAGGCGGAGGGGTGGAACATATGCGTGGCGGACGCGAGGAGGGAAAACAGATGGGTCGCCATCACCACCGACGGCAGATGCAACAAGGAACCGGATTGGGCGCCGCTGAAACGATAGCGATGATCCCTTCCGAGCCGGTCGCAATCCATATCGGCCGGCCGCCGGAGGGTAGGAAGCCGCTTATGCCCGATCAGGTGGAAAGCGCTGGGCTCCTGCTGTGGCTCGATGCCAACGACATGGACGGCGACGGGAGGGAGGACGATCCGCCCCGCGCCGAGGGGCCGTGATCGGCTGGCGGAGCAGGGTCGGGGATGTGAAGTTCGATGGGTTCGTCTTCTACCAGCCCAACGTCCAGAATGGCAAGGGGATAGCCAGCTGGGAGACGATCTGGATACAGAACCTGAACAAACCGGTGAGCGGTTTCCAGACCATCATCATGGTCCGCCGCGAACACGACCTCTCCTCGGAATGCACAGCGCCGTGGAGGGAGCTGAACGATCTGATCGGCGTCGGCCGATACGGGGAAACGCTGATCTCCGAGAAGGTCTCAGACGAGATCCGAAACGGAGCCGTTTACCTCAACGGCGTCAGGGTCGATCCGTTCAAAACCCCTATGACCAAAGGGTTTTACCTGATCACGTATGAGTTCCCCCGCATATCCAAAAGCCCTTCCTCCCTCATCGTCCTCTCGACATCCTCAAGCTCAAGCGGGGCCGATCCGGTTAGAACCTCCACGCCGCCCTCCGTCATGAGGACGGTGTCCTCAACCCTTATGTAGAGCCTCTCCTCGGGAACCCACATCTGGGGGTCGACCGAGAAGACGAGGCCGGGCCGGAGCGGTTCGGAGCGGTAATTCCCGGGATCGTGAACCTCCATCCCTACGCTGTGGGAGAGATGCCCTTTGAAGGCCAGCATCTCCCTCGCCGCCTTCTCATAGGCCGGTTTGGAAAAGCTCACCTTCTCCACAAGCCTCCTCATCTCCTCCGCCGTGCCCTCCAACACCTCCTCAGCGGTGACGCCCGCCCTTATCCTCTTGAGCAGAGCTTTGTGATATTCGACCACGAATCCGTAAAGCTCCCTCTGCCACCGACTGTATCTTCCGTTTGCGGGGAACATCCTGCCTATGTCGCTTGTGTATCCCTTGTAATCGGGGGCGTAGTCCATGAGCACCAGATCCCCGTCCTGAAGCCGTCTATCGTTTCGGGAGTAATGACCATACCATATGTTGGGGCCGCTTGCGACGATGGGGTTATAGCCGCCCCCTTTGGCGCCGTTGACCAGGAAGATGTAATCCGCCACCGCCGCGAGCTGATACTCCATCACCCCGGGTCTTGCGCATCTCATGGCCTCCGTGACGGCCAGGGCGGCCAGCTTCCCCGCAACCCGCATCACCTCCACCTCGGAATCGCTCTTCAAAAGCCTGAGAGGGGCGGTTATGAGGGAGAGATCCCTGATCTCCGCCCTCGGCGCCCTTTCCTGAACCCTCTCCCTCAGGTATTCCGTCCCGGTCTTCCACCCGCTCAGCGGCCCCGGCGGAACGTGGAACTCCGGGCGCAGCGGCATGTAGATGATCTCAGCGTCTTCCGGTATATCCCCCAGCAGCTCCTCCGGGCTTTTGATCTCGTCCACCCCCGTCAGCTCGCGGACGAGCTCAGGATCATCCGAGCTTAGGCTGGGGCCCTCCGATCTCTCCCTCTGGGGGTCCCTTTTGGGGAGGTAGAGGATGGTCTTTCTATCCCTTCCGTCGAGCAGCAGATAGGAGTTGGGGACCTCTATGCCGCATAGGTAGTAGAACTCTTTTGCCTGCCGGAAGGGGAGAAACTCCCCCATCCGGATGTTACCTGGCAGGATCGCCAGGGCGTTCGGCTCCATCCTATCGAAAGCCTTTCCCCTGCGAGAGATGAACTCCTCCTTTGGAAACATCGTCAACCCTCCACCATATTGAATATAGCCCACAAGGCGAGCAACATCAAGCTTTTCTTCACATAACATAAACCGAGCCACGTCTACGCTCACCGATAGAGGGCCAAATCGTTGAGATACTCCTCGATGTTTGTGTATCCATCCCCGTCTTGATCGCCGTTAGCGTCGGAGGGATCGTGCGGGTTCAGACCGTGCTCCCTCTCCCACTCGTCGGGCATCCCATCCATATCGGCATCTGGCGGCGGGGATGTGGTCTTGTATTGCGGCCATCCCCCCACCTCATCCTGTGAATCTATGATCCTCCCGCCGCCCTTTTTGACCTCTTCGACGATCCTCCTATCCACCGCATCCCGCTTCGGCAGAACCGCTCCTCCCTCCTCGAGCACCCGCCTGTATGCCACCTCGGCCGGATCGGTCCTCACGGGCGGAGCGGGAAACGGCTTCCCGACTATCTTCCCTCCGCCTCCCCTCTGGTCGATCAACAGACGGTTGTCATCGCTCTTTTCGGGAAACCCGACCAGGACGTTCCCCATCAGAAAGATCTGGGTTTTGGGCCCTCCGGGTCTGAAGGCATAGCCGCGGGCGCTCTCTTTGGTGGATGGGCCGGGCTTGAGGTAGTTGGCGACGTAGTTTATCCTGACGGCCGTCTCGCCCGAATACCCCGCCCTGTAGCCCCAGTTGTAGATCACGTTGTTGCGGAAATCGAGGATGATCCCTGGCATCCCTTCTTTGCCGCCCGGACGGGGGTTCCGGCTGGCGTGATGGGCGTAGAGGTTGTGATGAAAAGTGACACCTCCTTCCCCTCCGGTTATAAGGGATCCGTATCCGTGAGGGCCTTTGTGGTGATAGGAGTGATAGAGGTTTTCGGTGATGAAACACCACTGGACCGTCACGTTCTTGGAGTCTGTCACAGAGAGGGTCTCATCTATCCCCCAGCTTGCGGAACAGTGGTCTATGATCACGTTTTCGGCCCGATCGACCGAGCTGGCGTCCATCTCCTTCCGCTTCACATCGCCGGGTCGGCCTCTGATGTATCGAATGACCACATCGTGCGTGGAGATGGAGAAGTGATCCCCCTTCAAGCAGATCCCGTCCCCAGGGGCGGTCTGGCCGGCAATGGTGATGCATGGGTTTCGGATGGCGAGCTTCTTTTTAAGCTCGATTATCCCTGATATCCTGAACACCACTATCCGCGGGCCTTTCGCTTCAATCGCCGCCCTCAGGCTTCCGGGGCCTGAGTCGTTGAGGTTTGTGACGAAGATGACCCTGCCCCCTCTTCCCCCCGGCGTGTATGCGCCGAACCCCTCGGCGCCGGGGAAGGCGGGGATGTTCGAGGGGACGGTCTGGGCGACCACCAAGACCAATCCCAGCCCGGCTAACCCCAAAATCAGGGTGAACATCATCGTCCTTTCCGTCCTCATCGGTCTCCTCCTCTTCGGAGGAGGTGTCGCCTGAGAGTATGGGATCTCCACAATGCGACAACCTCCAAACTTGTGGGATAATGCGGGTTGTCCTTTGTGCCGAAGCTACACCCGACTATATCGAACATGCCGCCGCCAGGCGAAGATGAAGAGATCCTCCCTCTCCTCCGCCTCGGCCCCCGGAGAGCGTTTTCTGATCTCTTGAGCGAATTGGTCGAAAAGTCTTTCGGAGATGAGCCCCCTTCCACCTTCACTCCCTCCTGGTTTACCTAAGCAACAGCATTATACACCATAATAGACGGTATACTCAAGTCGTTTTCCCCGTCAGGATTATAGGATTATACGGGTCCCCTCAAAAGGGGTAAAAAACGGCGTCTGTATATATTCTCTTTTTCGTTGTGGTGTCAAGCCTCTTGTCGTGTTGGACGCGGGAAGACCAGATACCGCGGCTTCCCCGTCAAATCGCGTTCGGGGAGGTGCACGAGGTAACCCTTTGGACGGATAACCCGAATTACGCCAAGCTAGGTCCCTGCCTGATCGACCTCGATACACACAAGACCTTTGCCGTTACGGAGATCACCATCGATGCGCCGCGCTCGCAATACTTTATACTATTTCACCTTGCTATGGTCTCCAAAATTGATCCCACTCACTTGGGTAGTTTGGGAGAACTGAAAAAGAGTGAGGAGTGAGAGAGTGACTCGCCACCTAACGAGGCGATGCACCGGAGCGGGCTACCGCTGTGGCACTTGGACGTTCTTTCGGTCAACGAAGGTTTTCTGTTCTTCCAAGCCCACTCCCCCTGGTCCGCACGGTGATCTTGGTCGTCAGGCACTTGCCTACCTAGTCTCTTGCAGGTACAATTAAGTATAGTCAGTTGGATTAAATACATTTATGTGGAGGAATGAAGAATGCCTTCTACGGCAATTGTGACAGTAGAGAAAATGTTAGAATCTTTGCCCGAGGAAATGCAAGAACGTGTAGTGGAACATCTACGAGAGTATATCTTGGACCTGCAGGATGAGCTCCAATGGGATAAGCTATTCAAGCGCACCCAAGATAAACTCATTGCGGCGGCCCGTCGTGCCAAAGAGGAAATCGCCGCCGGCAAAGCAGAACCTATGGACTTTGAGCGGCTATGAAATCGGCTACATTGCCTTCATTCTGGGAGGCTTATGCTTCCCTTGACGAGGGGGTTAAACGTAAGGCCAGGAGGGCCTTTCGGTTGTGGGCGCAGAATCCCTTTCATCCCTCTTTGCATTTCAAGTGCGTCAACCGTGAGGGAAACATCTGGTCTGTGCGGATAACACGAGGTTATCGTGCGGTTGGCCTCCTTGAGGGAGATACGGTTACGTGGTTTTGGATTGGTCACCACGATGATTATGAGCGTTTCTTCTCGTGATCAGGGAACATAATGGTGCCTAACCACTCGCTGCTGCCGACTGCTCGACGAGGTGCACGCTCGGGGATCAACACCATGGGCGCGATCACCTCGGATCGCCACGCCCGCCGCCCTGTATACTACAGGCTGCGGGAGCTTTGGAGCTCACAGCCTTCAGGAAGATAGGCTTGCCTATCCGGCCATCTCTCTCTCCCCAAACCTCTTGACGAAGGGGTAAGGATGTGCTAGATTCCACATATATCTCCTCCGTGGAGGGTTTATGATGTTCAGCAGTAAAACATGTTCATGGCTGCTCAGCACCGCTGTTATGGCCTTTGCCCTGCCTTCATCTCCGGAGACCCACGCCGGGGAGATCCGGGAGGCGGTGCTTGCGGGCTATCTGATTATACCTAACGAACGGGTTGAACCGAGCTATAACGGCGGTTTCTCCATGTATGTGGCCGCCTGGCCGCTGCTGGAGGAGTATCCGGGCCATCGCTTCCAGAGCGGCCTGGTCAGCACCTGGATGTTCGCCCAGTATGAGAAACCTCCCTCAAGGGAGCTCTATTCTGACATCGAAGGCGGTCTGGGGTGGTGGAGGGATACACGCTTCGCCACCATCACGCCCAAGTTCATCATGGGCGGCGTCGCCCTGAACTTTTCCGCATGGGCCAACGGGCCGGGGGCGGGGAAAGGCAGGGATTGGAGTCGGCCGCTGGGCAAGTACGGGGTTGCACAGCTGAGCCCATGGCTCCTGTGGCCGCCGGATGGCTTAAACCTGAAACAGGGCGCCTGTGGAGAGCTGTTCGGATACGGATACCTGCCTCTGCCGCTGACCCGACCCAAATCCGGAACCGCCGGCAAGGATGTGCCGACCGGCAATCACTGCTGGACCCTCTTCCTCAACACGGCCAACTTCAAAGGGCCGGTGGCCTTCTTCCTTCCTTACTTCTGGTCAAAACCATCACTCGATGATCCTACCCTGGCGGGCATGTTCCTCGACAGCCGACCTTCAGACCCCAACAGGGCGCTGCAGATGGAGACACAGTATATCCCCGCTGTGATCGCTTCCGATTCCAGAGGCGAAACTTATGCCCGTATAGCTCCGACGGACTTCCCAGTAGGACCGGATGGTGTGGGGACCCTCGTGCATAAGGTCATCTCGTACAGCAAAGATGCGCTTTGGAACGCTGTGGAGAGGTGGTTTCAGGGAGGCTCGCCTGTCGATCGAATCAACATCCGAGCTGCTCGTGTCCACACCTTCCCCGGAAACGGTTGGGCCACATGGCGGATCCACACCCCGGACATGCCTGAGGAGGAACGAGCGCCTGTCGATTGGAGCTCCTTTGCGACCCCTGTGGCATCCGATCCTGTCACGTTCGGCTTCAGGTGGAATCGGCAGCTCGTGACGACGAGAAGCTACGGAAGCTGTCGGCTCGTCAGGCTTCCGGAGTACTACCATCTGGTGAAGGAGGGTGACAAGGCGAGATGGGTGCCTGTCCTTCCCGATCAAGTTCCACCGGAGACAGGGTTAACGAAATACGAATTCCGACCACCCGCAGAGCCTCCGCCGGAGGCTTATGTGACGCCTGAGGAGCCGGACAGCTGTTGGAAGAAACCCGGGCCGGTCGCAGGACCGTTTCAGGTCCGCCTGGGCGATGGAAGCCTCGTGACCTATTACTGGTATCGCTTCGCCGATCAACCGGCTCTGTTGAACGCCGACCTGACCGACGAGGAACGGGAGGAGCTACAAGCGCGCGTCGAGATGATCCATCGGCTCTGGCGAAAGGAGCGAGACTACCTGCCGCCACCGGAGGTCGGCAGATTGGCAAGCATTGACCCTGCGCTCATCGTGACTCCTCCGCCGGGGCTGGAGGTGGGATACGTGCCGATCGTCACTCGACAGGAGCCTGCCGAGTAGATTACCCGATGTCGTCCCGCACTTCGCCTGACAGCCGCAAACCTCGGCGGCGAACATAGAACGTTTATGTTCATGGCTGCTCAGCGGCCGGCTTTCTTACGTCTCCTATTTGAGGCGGGTGAACTTCACTGCCCAGAACGGGGTGAGATCGTAAGCGTCCGTATCGTCCGCCCGCATGATGTGGTTTAACTCCGGATGCTCGCTTAACGGCTCGAGGATAAGCCGATGCCTTTCGCCCACCTTGAACCTTGCCGCCGGCATGAGCTTGGAATCCCTCATCCCCCAAAACACCGCCAGGAGCTCTTTGCCATCATAAACCCCGTCCTCGACCGATAGAACTTTATATTTGACATACGTGAGACACTCGGTATATGGAACCTGCATGGGATCTGGGACGAAGGAGACGAGGGTTGTCTCACCGACCACCGTCAGTTCATCTCCGTCAGCCCTTGCGATGGGGATGGAAGGCGGAGGAACCTCCAACACCTTCCATTCGCTCTCCGGATCGGCGAGGTCTCTGGTTGTGAACTGCCATATGACAAGTCTTTTGCCGGACAAAGCGCTTTGTCTCCTGATCAACGCTTCCCTACATGCCGTTGATCCTCCGCCGTTTATGGCGATCACATCGAGCCGTATGCCCATCTCAAACGACAGATGTTCTGAAAAGCCGGCGTGATCTCCCCATCCCATCTTCGCCTGAGAGTAGACGTTCGTGAAGCTATCGCCGAGGAGGATTATCGGCGAGGAGGGATCTGGGAGGACAGGATCGCCCGCGCCGTGAAGAACCCTCTCGATACGAATTTCGGTCGGCCTCAACCTTCTGCTTTCATAGGGCAGTTGGAGCATATCATAGAGATCGCCGTGTCGTTTCAGGCTGACGGATTCCGTGTAAAACCGCGTCCTCTCTACTCCATCAAGCCATCCCTCCCTCTTGATCTCCTCTGCAAGGGCTTTGGCGACTATACTCATACCGGAGGGCGACCAATGGGTATCCTGTGGGAGATAGAGGAGACTATCCCCTTTCCATCTCCTCTCCCATAGAAGGTGGGTTAGGTCGAACACCTTCACCCCCGAGGCACGAAGCCGATCGAAGAGTTCCCCGACATGTCGGTTCATGGCTGGCCCCCAATTTGGATCGTATCTCTTGGAGAGGTGCTCCGGATAGATGGTCGCTTTGACGGGAACGGGAACCAGGATCAGATCGATTCCATGAGCCTTCAGGGATCTATGGAAGGTAAGGATGGCCGTTAAAACTTCGGGACGCAGCTCGGGACGGACTATGTAATCCACGGCCGGACGGTAAAAGAGCCATCCGTCCCGGCCGACGATGACCTTGCTGTTTCCACGTCTGAGCAGATCGGTCAACAGCCACTGGTATCTTCTCCTGGTGAACCTCGCCACCACAGATTGATCCTTAAGCCTGTCCTGATACTCCCTCAGATATGAGGCTGTGGGAAGACGTTTGAAGAGATCCAACTCCTGAACCGGCCTGCCTTTGGCTTTCTCATATATCAATTGGATGATGGGGACGGAAAACAGGGGGAGTAGGAACAGGATCAACGATAGAAGCATTAAACCCCTCTTATCCCGTTCGGTTTTAAGATTTCCCCTCATCCCTTGAAACCCCCTGATTAGAACTGGAAGTAGAGAAACGGATTGAAACCCTGAGTGAAAAGCGTCGCCAAGGTTAGGATGAAAAGCGGTATCAACATCGTCAGCTTCAGCGGAGTGATTCCACTTTGGGCGAAATCCCATGACTGTTTCCCGAACCAGGTGACGGCCGCGCAGGTGAACATGATGATCAGGTGATAGGGCGTATAGATGATCGATCCGAGCAGAAGGGAGGTATGCCATGCTCCCTTCAGCCCGAACATATAGCCCAGATACCTGAGGGCCTCCCTTAAGCTATCGGCCCTGAAGAACACCCACGTGATCAGAATTATCGTGAAGGTGATCATCACCCGAAAGGCTCTTGGGAGAAACCGGTAAGGGCTTTCCTTGCCGAGCATCCTCTCGAAGGCCAGCATACATCCGTGGATTCCGCCCCATATGACGAATTTCCACTGAGCCCCGTGCCATAACCCTCCCAGCAGCATGACGGTCATGAGGTTGAAGTATGTCCGCTTTCGGCCCTTACGGTTGCCCCCTAAAGGGATATAGAGGTAGTCCCGAAGCCATGAGGATAACGATATGTGCCAGCGACGCCAGAAGCTCGTGATGCTCTCGGCGTGATACGGAGAGTCGAAGTTCTTGGAGAACTGGAATCCAAGCATCAATCCCAGTCCTATCGCCATATCCGAGTATCCGCTGAAGTCGAAGTAGATCTGAAAGGCGTATGCTATAACCCCTATCCAAGCATCATACCATGTCAGCGATCCGGCGTTGAACGAGGCATCCGCCACTTCCCCCATCGGATTGGCCAGAAGCACCTTTTTGGCGAAGCCCAGGATGAAGAAGATCATCCCGCGCGAGAACTTCTCAAGCGTGCAGGTTCTGTGGATGAGCTGATCGGCTATATCGCTATATCGGACGATCGGGCCGGCGACAAGCTGGGGAAACATCGAGACGTAACAGGCGAAATCCACGAAAGAGTTCGCCGGTCGCGCATGACCTCGATAGAGATCTATCGTGTAGCTCATCGACTGAAACGTGTAGAAGGAGATCCCGACGGGCAGGGTGATCCTGAGCACCTCAAATGCCTCCCTTCCGAAGGCCTGAAGGATCGCGTTCAGATTGGATTGGGCAAAGGCGAAGTACTTGAAAAAGCCGAGAAGCGAAAGGTTGGTCACCACCGAGATGAAGACGGCCAACCTGCGTTGAGTGTGGGATGAGGAGGGAAAGAGGGTGATCCTGCCGGCTATCATCAACCCGCATAGGTAGTCCACCGCCGTTGATGCTAGGATGAGCAGGATATACCAGGGGTTAGCCCACCCGTAGAAGATGTAGCTGACGATCGTCAAAATCAGGTGTTTCGATTTCCTGGGGACGAGATAATATAGGAGCAACGCCGTGGGGAGGAAGTAGAAGATGAATATGTGCGATGCGAATACCATCTCCCGACTTTACCTCCTCATGGCACCGGCACGATCTCCCACGGCGCCCAATAGTTATACAGATCTCTCGCCGCCGTCATCCAGATTACCAATCTCTTACTTCGGATGGCATCCTTGCCCCTTCGGGCGAAGAGCTTACGTATCCTGGGGCCGCTGCCGTATGCCATAATCAGATCGACGGGCATGCCGATCTCCTTGGCGATATGGGCCGAGATCCCAGCATGTTTGCAGTCTTCGAAGTGAAATACGCCGCAGAAGCTATCCCCCAGGATCACTATCGGAGAGGATTTATCATCCCTGTACGGGCTCCCATCAGGATTTAAGACCTGCTGTGCCTTGAGCCTCATCGGCGGATATTTGATCCTCTCCTCCTCGGGAAGCATCCCCCTTATATCTCCTAATCTGACCACCTCCACCTCTCTGGTTCTGTATCTTATCGGAGATCTGCACACCTCCTTAAACCAGGGATAACGTTTGATCCTTTCAGCTATAAGATGGGCGGCGATTCGGATGGCTCTGTTGGACCAATGCGTGTCGAGCTTCATGTAGATCGGCTCATCCCCTTGGTCCCTCTCCCGCATGAAGGCGGGCAGCAGATCGATCGTCTCTACCCCTGCCTCGGCGAGCTCAAGGAGGAACTTCCTGGTGTAGGGGGTGACATACGGCCCATTCCTGTCGGGGGCATGATCGGAGAGCTTTTCGGGGTACAACTCCGGCTTCGCCGGAACGATCACGAACAACATGTCTATCCCCTTTTTCCCGAGCCTGTTTTTGTAATCAACTATGGCGGGGAAGGGATCGTTACGCTGTTTTCGAAGATCGCCGCTGAGGATATATTCGAGCGATCCGCGGAAGAAGAGGAACCCGTTTCTGCCCTCTATCCCTTTGGCTCCCTTCGGCAACTTGGAAAGTATATCGCGGATATCCTTTTGAAAACCCGAGATCTTCCCCCGCCATCTTTCCCAGCTCCCATCCCCCCATCTTTGCAGCTCCGACTTCCATCTTTCGATGTTAGCCTTCATGTTTTCATCGGGCGGATCGACGACGAAGAGGTTATATATCGGCCTACCGAAGGGTCTGCCCTTGATTATGGCCGTGGGGTTTCGAACGATTATACCTCCGAGCTCCTTAACGATCTCCGGTTCAGTTTGAAGGTTAGGCCACGGACGGTTGAGGTTCACATCCAGCATATCCGTGTTGTACTTCTCATACCAATTGGACGAAAGTTCGTGGAAGTAATCCTCTACCTCCGAGGCGCTTAACAGCTTGGAGAGGTAATGGCCTTTAAGCCTGGCGATTAATCTGCGTGAGTATCTCCTTGGATCTATCCTGCCGTATATCTCCGGGAATCCGTCCTTATCCTCATCGTCGACGCCTTTGAGGAATTTCACCCACGGTTTGAACTCCACCTTGACCCAGATCTCCTCCTTGCCTTTCGGGCCGTGAAGGTAGGCGGTGGTGATACTCTGAGGGGGAATGGAAAGCCTTGGATTTCCCCATTTCTCACCGCTAACCTTTGCACCGACCATCATGAGCTCCAAGGACTCGTCGTAATTCCACTCGGCCAGGTAATCCATCATCGGCGACCAAGCCATCGGTGAGGAGATTTCCTCCCTGGTGAGAGGCGTCTGCTCTATCCTGTCCCTCAGCGAGGGCGGAGAGAGTGCGCCGCCAAAGCTGAGTTCCTCGAGCGATAGAGGTTCCGGGGGCCGAACGAAGTCCTCGGGCTCCGGCTGATTTAACATCACGTTTGCATGATATGCCGCGTAGTCGAGGGCTGCAAGCGTGGGTTTTTCGATGAATCTCATCATGACCCTGGAGCTCAACCGGTTATACGATCTGTTGAACCTTCCTATCGCCACCTTGTCTGAGATTAAACCCCCGGATAAGGCTAGGGAGGATAGGGCTAGCAGTATCAAGAGCGTCAGGGGAACTCGCCTCATCTTTCGATCCTCCATCCTGCCCTGTAATTCCTCATCACCTCATCTGGTCTGAGCGGGCGGTCGTAGATCGCCACCAGAAAGACCTTCCCCAGCCAGGTTCTATCGCCCGTTGCTTCGTTTCCTATGATGAGCGGAAAGGAGTTCCACTTTCGGAAATCGCCGCTCATCCTCTGAGATTCGGGATGTCTCACCCCGTTTACATAAAGATGCTTCACCCTGCCGTCATAGGTTGCGACAAGATGCACCACTCCCCCGTCAAGAACCCGACTCGTCGTATCCAATTCTGGTATGCCGTTCGGATTGGTTTTCGTCGTTCTCAGCCTATAGGCTATATCCGACTTTATCTGGCCGAGCGTGAAATTCCGGTTAAGCGGGTCCTTCGACATGGACACTATACGTGAAGGGCCGGTTTGTCGCAGATTCGCCGGTTGAACCCAGACTTCGATCGAGAGCTTCCCTGTCGATCTGAGTTTCCTGAGCAGCTTTTCCGCTCCGCCTTCGCTTATGATCATACTCGATTTGACAAACTCCACGCCGTTATCACCCTTGATCCATCTGATGGCTTTTGGGTCCTTTATCCGAAGGTTCAAAGGCGGGTTAACCCCGCTGATGTCGTGAACGACCGTCCCCTTACCCTCAGTGAAGGCGTATAGGGCGATCAGTCCCGATCTCACCCGCTCCCTCGACCGCCTCTTACCTCCTTGTATGAATATGTCCGGCCATCTATCCGTTTTGGGGTGATACGTCAGCCGAAGCGGCCAACTCCAGGCGGGTTTCAGCCCTTTCATCCTCATCAGGAAGATTTCGTAGTCCGAGGTGTTATGATCGTGTTGATTGTTGGGACAAGCGCCGTAGACGAGGTAGCGCATATCAGATGAGAGCTGGGGGAAATAAGTATGCCCATACCACATCTTGTTTTGATCAACCTTGTAAAGCTCGCCGGATATCTCGCCCTTTAGCGAGGCCTTGCCGAACGTGCCCGGTGACATCACCCAGTAGACGAAGGAACCGTCGGGGGCGAAATGACCCTCGCAGCCCCCATGTATGTGTTTCTGGAACCTACCGTCAGAGCTGAAAATCCACGTTCCTCGGGGGTTGGGAGACCAGCCCACGAAATATCTCCCGTTCGGTGAGGGCGTTGCGCCTCGAACCTCGCGGGGCCTCAGCCTAGCCCCTTTAGGAGGCCAGGTCCTCCTCTCCGATCCGCTCTTCAGATCATGGACGTAAGTCTCAACCTCGTTTCTCCCTCGGAAGATGACAATCTCGCTCCTCGATAGCCATACACCCATGCTGGCGTTCGAGACCACCTTGTGCTGATTCGATCCGTCGGCGTTCATCACCCAGACTTCCCTTCTTCCTCGCCGCTCCCTCGTCCACGCTATCATCCTCCCATCCGGCGAGATCTTCGCCGTCGTATCGGGAGAGTTATTGCGCGTCAGCTGCTTCCTATCGGTCCCGTCCAGGTTCATCCGAAAGATCTCCCAATCACCATCCCGGTTGGACGTCCAGACTATGAACCCGTTGACATCCGGTAGGTTTGGCTTCGCAAACCCCATCAGCGCCGAGATTAAGATGAGGAAGATCGATGTTGTTACCTCAAGCCCCTTGATACGTCTCATCTTAGTCCCCTGTCCTCAACTTGATGTGTTTATCTGTCGAGGACATTTTAACATGAGAGGTTTTAGAGGTTATTTCAAGGTTGTTAAATCTCTGTTAAATAAGGGGCTAGGTATTCTTCTCTGAATGCCTAGCCCCTACTCCTTGTCTTAGCTCTGTAAGGAAGGTATAATTCGTAAGGATCAATCGAAACGGTGTAGGGCCGTATCTCGGTCTTCATGAGATGAAAAAGGGAAGGTGTGACGTTGAGGGAGAGGATAGAGGAACTCCGCCGGCAGATGCAACAAGGAGCCGGATTGGGCGCCGCTGAAACGATAGCGGTGATCCTGCTTTTGCTCCTCATCGCCCTGTTTGGGGCATCCTGCGGGAGGAGCGGAGGCTCCGGGAGGACAGCCAAAACGCCCAAGATCATCAGAACGAAAAGCGGCGTGGAAATGGTACTGATCCCCGGCGGATGGTTTGAGATGGGAAGCGATCGAGGAAGGTCAAACGAGTCGCCCGTCCATAGGGTGTGGGTTGACTCCTTTCTGATGGACAGATATGAGGTGACCCAGGAGCAATACGCCAAGCTGATGCTCGGCAACCCATCCCATTTCAAAGGCCCCGATAGACCTGTGGAGCAGATAAGCTGGGCGATGGCGGCTCTGTATTGCAACGCCCGATCGCGGGCGGAGGGGCTTGAGCCGTGCTACGATGAGGAGACGGGCGAGTGTAACTTTCAGGCAAACGGATATCGGCTCCCGACGGAGGCGGAGTGGGAGTACGCCTGTCGGGCCAGAACCGATACGAATTACTTCTTCGGCAACGACGCCCGCAGGCTGAGGGAATACGCCTGGTATGCCGAGAACTCGCTCGGCAGGACGCACCCTGTGGGGCGGAAGAAACCCAATCCCTGGGGGCTTTACGACATGTACGGGAACGTGGCCGAGTGGTGTAACGACATATACGGCGAGAACTACTACAGGAGCAGCCCCGAGAGAAACCCCCGAGGCCCGGCCGATGGGGAGAGGTACGTTCTGCGGGGCGGATCATGGAGCTCGAGCGCCGATGCCTGCCGTTCATCCTATCGGGTGGGTGAGGAGCCTGGATTTCAGGACGCCTGCTTCGCACGCGATACCATAGGGTTCCGCTGCGTGAGGAAGGCCCCTTAGAACCTAAGGTCGCCTCTGAGGCGAGGAAGGGATTGTATACCTGGATGTTCATCGCTCCGGCGGTGGAGGATGGCTGATTTTTCTGCTTGACGAGGGGGAGATATGCTACGCTCTAAGAGAATATGATCGAAATAATTATACGAGGAGGGGGAATATGCGAAGAGTCATCCTTTTCACGCTCTGTCTTCTGGTGCCCTGGCTTTCATCATATGCCGGGGTGGGGGAAGGTCTTGTCGGATATTGGCCGTTCGATGAGGGCGGAGGCAAAACCGTGAAGGACGCCTCCGGAAACGGCAACGACGGCAAGTTCGTCGGTAAGGTCGAATGGGTTGACGGGGTATACGGATCGGCATTGAAGTTCGACGGCGAAAGCGGTTACGTGGCCGTGCCGGACGACAATTCGCTCGATCTGACGGATGCCCTGAGCATCATGGCGTGGTTCAAGCCGAGCGAGTCGCTGACAAGACGTCGGATGATGTCGAAGAACAACTCATATTTCGTCATGTTCGACTTCGGCGACCCGAACGCCATCGAGTTGCTGGTCAAACCGAACAACGACTTCGTCGAATCCAAGAGGAAGGAGTGGAAGATAGGAGAGTGGTATCACTTCGCCGGGACGTTCGACGGTAAGACGCTTCGGGTCTACATAAACGGCGGGCTTGAGGGCAAGAAGGAGATAGGCCAGCCGATAGCGCCGTCCGACCTTGAGCTGTGGATAGGTGCGGATGATTACGGTAGGCCGACGGATTTCTTCCCTGGAGTGATCGATGAGGTTCGCATATACAATCGCGCCCTTTCGGCTGATGAGATAAAGGAGGCTATGAAAGGTCCGACTCCCGTGAGGGCTAAGGGCAAATTGCCGATCATCTGGGCTTCAGTAAAGATCAGATGATCAAGGGGGAAAGGCGGATCGCCTTCAAAATCAAAGGGGCAGGGATTATGAGCGCTGGGAGGTTGAAGATAGGGAAAGTATCCTTCCGCCTTCTTCGTGGTGGTGCTGAGCGAGCCCTCCGAGAGGAGGGTGGCGGTGGGATACAGGGCGACGGGCGGCACGGCGAGCGAAGGGGAGGACTATTTGTTGAAGGGAGGACGGTTGAGATTCGATCCGGGCGAGACTCTGAAGCGGATATGGATGGATGTGATCTACGACGAGATAGAGGAAGGGGACGAGACGGTGGAGATCTCGCTGTACGATCCCGAAAACGCTAGGCTGGGCGATAAAATGAAACACATCTACACCATCCACGACGATGGGGACGAGCCTCCGGCGATCGACGCCGGAGCCGACAGATACGCCACCTTCCCCGTCACGTCCGTTCGATTGAACGGCACCCTCACCGATGACGGATTGCCCGACCCACCGTTGGAGGTGTCGGTGGTATGGAGCGTGATTAGTGGGCCGGGGAGGGTCGTTTTCTCCGAGGGGAACGCTCTGGATACGACGGCGATCTTCGAGGTGCCCGGGGTTTACCTCCTGCGTTTGACGGGGAGCGACGGGAAATACTCGTCGAGCGATACGGTGAGGGTGATCGTCAACCCGGAGGGGAACCCCTCTATGCGCTCATTGCCGACCCGAGGTTTGATACTGTGGCTCAAGGCGGACGCCGACCTGCGCAGAGGACCCAGCGGTGAGGTGACGGTCTGGCTCGATCAATCCGGTAACGGACATAGGTTCTATCAGCCGTCCGATATGAAAGCCCCCCTGTGGGTCCCCAAAGCCATAAACGGTAAGCCCGCTTTAGCGTTCGACGGGGAGGACGACGAGCTGCGGAGCCGTTGGCCCCGAATCAGCGCCGGGGGATGGATCAACGAGAGGACAATAGTAATCCTGTTTAGGACGGGGGAGGACGTGAGGAGAAGACAGGTGCTTTTCAAGCAGGGCGACAGATTTTTGGGGTTGAACATCTACGTTCAGGGCGGAAGAGTGTATATCGGCGGGTTCAACGTGAGGGCGGGATGGGAACCCGCTTACCTCAGCGGGCCGGTCGTCCCGAACTCCCTCTACTGCGCTATGCTGACTTACAACCGTTTTGGAAACAGGTTGAAAGGGTTTCTCAACGGGAGGGAGCTGGGTCGAAAAACCGGGGTCGCCCGGCTTTGGGGATACGGTTATTGGGCTAGCATAGGCGGGGTTTACGGCGGGACCCGGTTCCATGACGGGGAGGAACGGAGTTCGGGCTGTCATTTCACCGGCCATATAGCCGAAGTTATGTATTACGAGGAGGAGCTTTCGGACGGGGAGATACGAGCGATCGAGGATTACTTGATGAGGAATAGCCGGCGATCCGGAAGGGGCAGCTGAGACGACCTTCGAGGCTCTTCCTTTTCTTCGCCGAGATAGATGGGGCGGCTGAGGTTTACCTCAACGGGCGAAAGATCGGGGAACAGCCGAAGCCTCGCGTGCCCTTTGAGGTGGAGATAACCGATCTGGTTCGAGAGGATGATAACGTGGCAGCCGTGCGGGTGGATCATTCACGGGTAACTGAGCTGTTCTTAGGCGGCATCGTTCGCCCCGTTTTGCTCATCGAGCATCCCATGGACTGAGTTTATGAGGGTGCGGCTGCTTCTGTGTAGGTTGGGTACGGTGAAGCTCTCTGCCACAAGCGGCGGAGCATTCCACAGGATTTCGTGAAGCTGTGAACGGGACGGATAAAATGAGAGGACTCGCTTTGCTAGGGACCCTTTTGATGATCGTCGCTTTCGGGACAGCCGGTGAAATCCGGTACACCGACCCCTTCGCCGGAGAGGCTTTGAAAGCGCTTGAGAGAGCGACGGAGTTCCTTCGATCCATCTCCACACATGGAGGGTACCTGTGGAAGTATTCGGAGGATCTGAAAGAACGGTGGGGCGAGGGAAAGGCGAGCCAGACCCAGATCTGGGTTCAACCGCCGGGCACGCCCTCCGTCGGTATGATCTTCCTGAGAGCATATGAGGTGACGGGGGATAAGAGATATCTGGAGGCGGCCAAAGAGGCTGGAGACGCTCTCGCCTGGGGACAGTTGGAGTCCGGAGGATGGACGTATTACAGACCAGACGGCCCTCGCCGAAGGAGATGGAGAGGCGACGCAGATCGCTCGCACCTCGCGTCCGTAGGGTGATTTCCTCCCTGGACGATAAGGGGCGGTGGGTTAGGAAAGGATATATCGAGATGCGGGTCTTCATCAGAAATATACGTCTGCTCTGCGATTATCTCGAGGCCGCCTCGAGCTCCGTATCTCGCTTGTCTGAGCGTTGATTTCTCCGATCCGGCTAACTGTACCTCCGGATTCAAAGCGCGAGCGGCGATCCAGGTGGCGACGTGTTCGGCACTGGCGATCACTATGAACCCCTCAAACGTGACCGGGGCTGTGACGCCGGCGACGGGCATGGCGGTGAGCCCCGTCTGTGCCGCTTGACAACTCCCCCGCGATGTTGTAATTTCTGTGTAACTGGCTAGTGTTGGAACCCAGTAGATATAAGGGTTCTTAGGAGGGGGAAAGTTTCATTACCTCTTCCCAGCTTATTTCCGGCGTTTCAGCCGATGGATTTGGCAATACCAACGAGGTTAAGTGAGGGTAAGATGATGATAAAAGGCAAGACGGTTCTATGCTGGGCGGTCTTCATGCTGTCGTCCGCCGGGTTGAGCGTCGTGGGGTCCGATCGCCCTCCTTACCCGCCCAGCCCAGTGATAAAGAGGATCGTCTTTCACAACGATACATGGGTCAAAGCCGCTCCGGGGAGCGATCAGTTCGGATACACCTGGGCAGCCGACGATAACATATACGTAGCCTGGGGCGATGGCGGGGGGTTCGGCGGGACAAACTCCCTGGGGCGGTCGAGCCTCGGGATAGCCAGGATAGAGGGGATGCCTCCAAACTGGCGCGCCGTCAACGTATGGGGAGGGCTGAACCCCTTATCGAAACAACGCCCTATCCTCGGCAAGGTGAGCAGCGGTATAATCGCCATAGATGACGCCATCTATATCTACGTCGTCGAGCAGGATGTCTGGACCAACAACCACCTGTGGGTATCGAGGGATCTCGGTATGAGCTGGAGGGATCTGGGGCAAGTGTTTAATGAACCAGGAGCTGCCTTTGCCTCGCCGGGGATAATCCAGTTTGGCAGGGCTTACCGAGGCGCTCGTGACAACTACATCTACGGCTACAGCGACAAACCCTGGAGAGATGGTCTCGCGCTGTTCAGGGTTCCGAAGGATAAGCTCGCCGATCGAAACGCCTGTGAGTTCTTCGCCGGACTCGACGAGAGGGGAAACCCAAAATGGACGAAATATATCACGAAACAGAAGCCGGTATTTGTCGATCCGAACGGCACGGAGTGGGGCGTGACATGCGTTTATCATCCGGTTTTGAAGCGGTATCTGCTTTGTGTCCGCCACAACGGCGATTCGGGTGAATGGGGGATTTTCGACGCTCCGGAGCCTTGGGGGCCTTGGACCACAGCCGCCTATGGGAAGGATCTGCCCGAGTGGACATACACCCCTGACCCGAAGGGCGCCTCGCCGAACCGACCGGCCTGGATGCACATGTTCCCGGCCAAATGGATGAGCGAGGACGGCAGAACGATGTGGCACATATGCGACCGGGGTGATCAGTTCAACCTGATGAAAGCCACGCTGATTCTCAGGCGCTCGGCCAGCTCGCCATGAAGAGAGGTTTATCGAACATCCCTGAACGCTATGTAACCGATCGCCAGTTCACAGGGTTTCGCCTGGGCATATGGCGCCCAGATGTGAAATTCCACGCTCTTAACGGCTTTAAAGTTGAAGGCTTTATCAGCAGCCCAATCACGCAGCGGAAGCTCGGCAAGCGTCCATGTGGTCGGCAATCGAATATCTTTCTCGTATACAAGCCGCTTGCCATGGAGGTCATATAGGCTGATCCGAGCTATCACCAGCGCCGTCCCATCTGCATTACAACCTCGCATGCGAATCGCCACGAGCTTCGCGGAGGAGATATCCAGAGGGAGCGGCAATTCTTTCCGAACGAGGAGTGTATGTGGTTCGCCGTCGATGCGGATGAGGATATAACCGCGCCCCCACCATAGCTGTTCGGTAAATCCGGTGATCTCCTTGATCTCCGCGTTGGTGTTCCAGCCGGTTGCGGTGTTACACTCTATGTCCGGCCTGATGGGAGGCTGAGGGGGTGGGTCGGGCAGGGGTTTCACCGGTGGCGCCGGCCCCCAACGGAAAAACCCGTTACCTCCCGTGCCCGCGTAAAGCCGCCTGGGATCGTTAGGGTCCACGATGAGGTTATGCACGTTGAGCTTCGTCAATCCCTCGTTCATGGCTTTCCACGCGTTGCCTCCATCGCGGCTGACGAACACGCCCTTGCCGCACGAGATGTCGTATCCCTCGTCCACCGAGGCGGCGTAAACCACATCGGCGTCGTGTGGATTTACAGCGATGGCGGCGATATAAGTGCGGGCGAGATTCCCTATTCCGGCGTCAAGTCGCTCGACCGGCATTCGCCAGCTTTTCCCTCCGTCCGCGCTCTTATAAACGCCGCCGCGACCGACACTGGAGTAATCACGCTCGGCCACATAGACGATCCGGGGATCAGAGGGCGCCGGGAACACTCGGGGGCGCTCGGGGATATCGGCGATCCTACGCCAGTGAACGCCGCCGTCCTCGCTTAAGAACACCCCGCCGGGCACCAACTTGCTACCCTTACGCGAATACCGCACGCCCAACCATAGCCGGCGGGGATCGGAGGGGTCCAGGGCCATATTGGTGAAGGCGAGGTTCTCGCCCAGATTCACATCCACCCGCCGCCAGCTCAACCCGCCATCCTCCGATTTGTAGATGCCATTCCCCACTACGGGAACGTAGAGGACACGTCGATCCGGCGGGCTGGTGGGGTCCAGCACGATGCAAAATATAGCTCCCGTGGGCAAGCCGGTGTCCTCGTATCCGACGAGATGCCAGTCGCGTCCGTAGTCGTCCGTCCGCCAGATACGATGAGGGCCGTAGTTTCGACCGAACGACATCCATGCGCGCCATGGCCGCTCCGGGTCTATCACCACCGCAGCGGCTTTTCCGTAACCCATCCATTGGGTGACCCACGCCCATGTCCGTCCGCCGTCGGTGCTTCGCCACAGGCCTGTATCCCAGTAGCCGAAGTAGAGCAGTTGAGGATATCCGCGCGCCACCGCCGCCGAGCTCGAACATGTCGTCTCAACACCTCGTCCTCGCCAGAGCGCCGGCTCCCTCGGAGAGGGAGGTCTGACGAGATCCGTGCACAGTTGCTCCCAGGTCTCACCCCCATCGGTCGTCCCGTAGATCTCCATATCGTTGGCGTAATAAAGCCGCTCAGGTCGGAGGGGATCGATGGCCAATGCCGTGCAGGTAAAGCCCCTGTAGAACCAGGCCGAACGGACGTTGTCGTCGCGGGTGATTCTCCTCCACCTTTTGCCGCCGTCGGTGCTTTTGAAAATGCCCTTTCCCCGGCGGACGGAGGCATATACTATGCCCGGAGTTCGGGGATCGGTCACGATGCGCCAATACTGAAAATCACGCCCTTCAGCGCTGCGGATCACCTTCCATGTGTGCCCCCAATCGGTGCTCTTCGCCACTCCGCCGGTTTTAGCTTCGTCGTCATAAAAGGTGACGTAAAAAAGGCCCGGCTGAGCGTCGGCGGCGATCTCCATAACGGGGCAATCCGGCAAACCGAGGGAGGAGGATTCCCACGAGCGACCGCCATCATCGCTTCGGAACACACCCGCGGTTGTCGCCGCGAGGATAAGCTTGGGGCGATCGGGGGAGAACACGATCGAATACACCTGAGCGGAAGCCAGTTCGGCGGGTCTATCTATGTGATGCCAGCTTTCCGCGTCATCATATGATACAAAAATACCGGCGGTCTTGGCGGTTTTGGGAAGCGTTCTCCTGCGCGGCTCGCCTATGCCGGCTAGGATATGTCTCTCATCGGAGGGATCGACCGCGAGGGCGGCGATGGGGGCGGTTATCCCCCAGGTTTCGATAGGCGGGAAGCCGTTGCGCTTGAGGGTCCAGTGTTCGCCCTTGTCAGTGCTCTTATACACCCCGCCATGGGTGCCCGCATATACCACCGAAGGGTTGGAGGGATCCACAGCGATGGCGGACACATAGGTATTGCCAAGCCCCGCGTTGATGATCCTCCACGACCGGCCGAAATCATCGCTGCGGTATATCCCGCCCACATCACATCCGAGATAGATGGTGCCCTTCTCATCAGGTGCTACGGCGAGCGACCACAGCCATCCACCCCCACCAGGTCCCAAAGAATGCCACTCAGCTAAGCCGTGGGCGCATAACACCATGAGCATCAGACCGACCAACGGCGCTGAATGATACCTTCCCATCGAACGAGTCCTCCTAAAAGCGTTATTTATCTGAGCGCCTTGTCGCTCATTCTATCACCAGCGTCAAAGGATGTCAACCCGCAGGGTGTATGAAAAATCTGTAGGTGATTTGAGTTCACCCCCACCTAGCCTCCCCCATCGAGGGGGAGGAACTTAAAGCTCCCCTCCCTAGATGGGAGGGGTTGGGGGAGGGTGGATAATAACGACCTA
>JAGGXZ010000229.1 GCA_021162805.1 Candidatus Poribacteria bacterium | reverse complement strand
TTGAAAAGACGAAACTGCTGCAGAACTACCCGAACCCGTTCAACCCTGAGACGTGGATACCCTTCCAGCTCAAGGAAGCCTCTGAGGTAACGATCCGAATCTACGATCTGCACGGCAACCTTATCAGGACGCTACACCTCGGATATCTCCCTGCCGGGCTGTATCTGGGCCGCACCGAAGCCGCATACTGGGATGGCAGGAACGAGCTGGGCGAGAAAGTAGCAAGCGGAATCTACATCTACCAGATGCAAGCTGGAAGCAAGGTGTTCGCTAGGAAGATGGTCATTCTGAAGTGAGGAGTAATGGAGTGAGAGGGTGAGGAGGGTTTCTAAGATCTCTCCTCACTCTCTTACATCAGCTAGGAGGTTTGGGATGGACGAGGCGCTTGAGGAGAGAGTTGCCAAAGTAGAGGGGATATTGGGTCAGATGGATAAACGGCTGGGCGGAGTTGAGTCCGAGTTGAAAGAGCTGAGAAACGAGATGACGCTGGAGATAAGAGGGCTTAGACAGGAGATGAAGGGGGAAATAGCCGGACTGAGAGAGGAGATGAGAAACGAGATCAACGGGCTGAGGGAAGAAATGAGAGAGGGATTCCGAAGGATAGACGATAGGTTCCAGAGGATAGACGATAGATTCCAGAGGATGGATGATAGATTTTACAGCTTCATGAGATGGATCATAGCCGCCCTGATAGGCTCATGGGCCACATTGATGGCCGCTATACTGACGCTGATGTTGAAATGATCGGGCCCGGTATTTACGGGCATTCCCCGGGGGGAAGGCTTGATAGAAAGGGGGAGGTTTAGAATGGACGAGGCGCTTGAGGAGAGAGTCGCGAGGATGGAAGGGATATTAGATCAGATGGATAAGCGTCTGGGCAGAGTCGAGGCTGAATTGAAGGAACTGAGAGAAGAGACAAGAGTAGAGATCAGAGGACTGAGAGAGGAGATGAGAAACGAGATCAACGGGCTAAGAGAGGAAATGAGAGAGGGATTCCGGAGGATGGACGATAGATTTTACAGCTTCATGAAATGGATCATAGCCGCCCTGATAGGCTCATGGGCCACATTGATGGCCGCCATCATAACCTCAACGTTGAAATAGCAAAGCTCAAGGAGGAAGGAGAATGAAAGGTATAGCGGCGATTTTTACCTCTCTAATCTTATCCATCGGGTTCGTATTGAACGCCGGGGCAAATCCGATCCTTATAGGCAAGCTCCGGATTGAGCTGTTCAACGAGGACGTCAGGATCGTAGTTTCAAACCAGGATGATAAACTCCTCTCCGACGTCATCTGTAAGGCCAAGATGAGCGTGAGAATACCAGGCCTGGACTGGCCGGATGTAGGTAAGCGGATAGAGATCCCCCAGGATCTTATAATCCACTTTCCGGTTCCCCCAAACGCCCAAGATATAAAGGTGATCGTGAAGGACGAGGACGGAACAGAAAGGGAGCTCGAATATGAAGTCATAGAAAACCCATATCCCGAATTTAAGGACTTCCAGCTCATTCAATGTAAGCTGTCCATCTCTGAGGCACGGAAGATCGAAATAGATGTAAGATACTCACATGAACTAACTGAAAACGAGGGCGAATATCTCCTGAGATATGCCTTCGGGACGGGCAGGGTCTTTACGAAAAGATATGAGAGCATCGACCTATTCGTCAAATTGCCTCCCGATTCGAACGTGGTGAAATACAAACCAGTGGATCTCTCTCTGTCAAAGAACGGAGAGGGGGTTTATCTCGAATTTCATTCCTCGGGGTGGTTCTATCTGCCCAGGAGAAACGTCGAGGTGATCTTCACCTTGGGGGAATCGGTGGAACGAAAGGAAACCTCGATCGAGGTGCCGGAGGTACGATGCAGATTGGGCCAGCTTGTAAAAGTCACCGCTGTCTTGAAAGATTCCGACGGCAACCCGCTTTCGGCTAAACCTGTCAAGTTCTACATGGACGGCCTCTACAAAGGTAGGGCGAAGACGAACGATGAAGGGATAGCAAAGCTCATGTGTTTCGTTATGGCTCCGTCTGAAAAGAGGATCGAAATCAAGGCGGTTTTCGAAGGAGACCCGGAATATGAGCCGTCCGAGGGGATCGGCTCCATGCAGATCGAGCCGTGGGAGCCTCCAGCGATCATCATCCCCGTTCTTCCGATAAGGCCGGTCTCCCCACCTCCGATTATATCGCCTAGGATCAGACTGGGGAGATACCCGTTAGGAAAACTGGTAAGGCGTAAGCTTAGGCTCAGGAACATGTCGGATTCACCCCTTCATCTCAAACTAAAACTGGAGGGTGAGGGGATAGATGGCGTGATTTTCAAGCTGAATGGTGAAAAGATAGATTCACTGAACCTGCCGCCGAACGACGAGGCCGAAATAGAGCTCTCCTTCGAGCCTAAAAGCAGAGGCCGGTTGATCCCGAAACTGATCGTATCCGATGGCTCCTCCGGCGATGAGATGGGCGAGATGGAATTCATGATGGAAGGGGTGCTCTTCGGCGACGTGAGCGGCGATGGCAGGGTGACCCCCTATGATGCGGTGTTCGTCCTGAGACACATAGTCGGTCTTGAAGATCTATCCCAGGAGGCCCTCGAGGCGGCCGACGTCAGCGGCGACGGGAAAATCACAGCCTACGATGCCGCCCTCATCCTCAGGAGGGTAGTTGGGTTGATCGAAAATTTCCCCGTTGAGGAGCGCTAAAGATGGAAGAGAGCATGGAAGAAAGGCTGGCAAGGCTTGAAGGGATAATGGAACAGATCAATCAGAGGTTGAATCACATAGAGGTGGAGATAAGCGATCTGCGCAACGCCGTGAAGTCAGAGACGGATACGCTGAGAGGGGAGATAGCCAGTTTGAGGGCAGAGATGAGCGACATGCGAGCTGAGATGCATACCAGGATCGATGGGTTACGGACTGAGGTGATGGGAGAGATAGGCAGGCTGAGGTCTGAGATGAACGAGTTGAGAGATGAAATGCTAAGCAGGGACGATAGATTGAGGACCGAAGTGATGAGGGAAATAGGAGAGCTGAACTCAAAAATAGATGGACTGAAAGATGAAATCCATAAAAACTTCAGATATCTGGTAGGGATAATCGTCGGCGTATTGCTCCCGATGCTGGTCACCATCATATTAACAGTGCTCTTTAAAAAATGAGGTCTAAGGTGATGGAAGAGGAGATAGTTTACAACCATGGTAACACTTTCGTAGGGCAGCACTTTATGTGCCGCCGTTTCCGACGGGGTGGTGGTTCTGCCCTGCAAAAGTAAGGCGATTAGGAGATGAGATTAAGGGAGATATTCTATCTGAGCACAGCTTTGCTTGTGGCCGTTACGGTGGGTACTTCATATGCCGATAGGCTTTACCCTCAGCTCCTAGAAGGGAAGATGGAGCTGTCGGACCGGCCGATGATAGATCATGAGAATATTTTAACCCTGCACCTACACCTCAAAGAACATGTTGACCGGGTCAGTGTGAAGGTGGTCTTCAGGCTTCCCCGCGGCGTTAAAGTCCTGGGTGAGAGGACGGAGTTCAACGATACCATCTCATATGGCGACGAGAGATCCTATTCCGTCCGTATAAAGTTCACATCTCCTGTTCCTTCGCTGCACGTCTCCGTCTACGCCATGTTAGCCGACGGGAGGAAGGTGTCTCAGCAGTTTACCCTATCTATCCCCAGCTCAACTTTCGGCGTCAGCCTCGCCCCATCTCAATACCTCGCTAAACTCCGCTTAAGAGTTCTCTCCTTCGCCCCTGGTGGGACGACGACGATCTCCGGCAAAATACTCTATTTCGACGATAACGCTCAGGTCGAAAAACCCGTCCGATCCGTCAAAGTGAGGCTTATCTCCACCCCGGAAGAGACGGTGCTCGGGGAGGCGTTTACCGATCGAGACGGAGAATATCTCTTTTCCATATCCAGCAATCTTCCCCTTTCGATATGCATTGAAGTACGGTTTGAAAACGATGTTTTATCTCTCACAGATTCGGATCAGAACGTATATCGGTTTCGATCTATATCCCATTCCATATCGCAGACAGGGAGCTATAGGATAGATTACATCTTCGATTCCGCCAATCCTTACAGGATGTTAGGATTTATTCACGATACCGTTATGGATGCCCACGATTTCCTGATGGAAAAGTTGGGATGGTCGAGGAGAAGGATAAGGGTGGAGTATCCCAGCGGCAACTGGCCTTATTATCATTACTGGTATCATTCAGACGGGAAGATATATGACGAGTCGATAACCATACCGACAGGGTGGGAATGGCGACGAACGACGATCATCCATGAATACGGGCACTCGGTTATGTCCGCCCTTTATGACTATAACGCTTATAACCTTCCTGATAAGATCTATGAGGGTTCCCATCAGCTCACCACGGTCTCCGACAGGGGATTCGCGATGACCGAGGGATGGGCGGAGTTCTTCGAGGCCCTCGTGGATGATAACGCCTTCAACGTCACGTATTGGATCAACAAGTCCACGCCGAACATCGAGGAGAACGAGTGGTGGAGCGGCGATCCAAATGGAAATGGCAATAATGAGGACGGCTCGATCGTCGAGGGAGCAGTAGCAAGCGTGTTGTGGGATATAGCCGATACGCCTCAAAGCCAGGATCACCAGCCGGAGGTGGACGATGATCCGATCAACGGCGAGCTTTCAGAGCTCTGGAGGGTGATGGATGTGGCGATGCCAAAGGATATAATTGAATTCAAAGAAGACTGGTCAGCGATGGAATTCGATATGGAGGACGAGTTGGGGACGATCTACTCGCGATATCATATCCTTCCCTCATCCGCCATATCTGTGCAACCTTCCAAACTTCGCTTCGGTGAGGTTCTCATCGGGAAACCGAAAAAGCTGATCCTGACCATATCAAACACCGGGGAGAATATGGTGTCAATTGATCTGGTTGGACCTCCGGAGATCACATTTTCCGTCACCTCGCTTTTTATCCCACCCGGTTCCAGCGCTGAGGTGGAGGTGAATTTTCTCTCAGATGAGCTCGGTAAACATTCCGGCAAATTGACCGTGAAAGCCGGTGATCCGGCATCCTCATCGATCGAGATCCCTTTTTATGCTTATGTGGTTCAGCCCGGCGACGTGACGGGAAACGGGAGGATAACGGCGTTCGACGCGTCTTTGGTCCTGCAATCATGTGCCGGGCTGAGAGATCTATCGGAGGATGAAAGAAAGATAGCCGATGTGGACGGCGATGACAGGGTAACCCCCCATGATGTCATTTCAATCTTGAAATTCGTGGTCGGGCTGGATAAATCGGCGCATTCAGGCGAAAAGATCGGTGAAGAAAAGAGAGGAACCGCTTCATCCCGAAACATGTCCATGAGGAGGAAGGGCCATGACTAGAAAAGCTCTCGCCATCCTGATCCTTATAGGACTTGCCTCTGTAGGTGTGTCGCAGCTCTACGGGAGCATCTACTACGTCTCCCCTAACGGCGATAACTCCAATCCGGGCACGCATGATCATCCATGGGCAACACCCGGATATGGTTCCAGGCAGCTCCAACCGGGCGATACCCTTATCATCCTCGGCGGAAGATATGTCCTGAGTCGGTATCCGGACGATATAATCGCTCCCACATCAGGTCGTTCCGATGCCTGGATCACCATAATCGGCGAGGAGGAAAACACCCCTATATTAGCCGGAAGAGGCAACCTGTTGACGGCGATAGATCTCTCGGGATGCAGCTATGTCAGGATAGAAAACATCGAAATAACGAGCGATGGTGGCGCCTTATTCAGGGACGGTCTGGAGATCCTTGGTAGTCCCGCAAGCCATATCGTCCTCAAAAACCTCCACATCCACCACATAGATGAATTCGGGATGAACATTCAAGATGTGGAGGATCTTCTGGTCGAGAACTGCCGGGTCCATCACTGCGGTTTCGGAGGACTGGGAGGACCCAGAGGGAGTCAAGGTGGGTGGAGGGACGTCGTCATTAGAGGATGTCATCTCTCTTATAGCGGACACTACTACCAAGGCGTCGAGGATAACCCCAATAATCCCTATGATCGACCGGATGGGTTCGGGATAGAGCCTTCGGACGGGCCTGTGGAAATAGCCGATTGTATCGTCGAACACAACAAAGGGGATGGGCTGGACTCTAAAGCGCAGAACACCTACATTCACAATTGCATCGTCGCCAATAACTCCTGCGATGGGATAAAGCTTTGGGGGGATAACAGCAAGATAGAGAACTGCCTTATCTACGGCACAGGGGATGGCGTGGGAGGAGCTTCGCCGTGGGCTGGGATAGTGATAGACCAGATCGAGCAGCTCAACGCCCATTTCGAGATCGTCAACACCACCGTCCATGACAATCCCACAAGAGAGGCCTATTCCATGTATGTTCAGTATCCGGACCCGCTATATCCGAGCACCGCCAATCCGATCACGCTGGTGATGCGTAATACCATCATCGCCGGTGGAGGGGGAATAGTCTACATAAGCGATGTGGTGAACTTCACCGCCGAACACTGCATTTTCTACCGCCCTGGGCAGGACGTTCAGGTATATGCGAATGGTAGGGATTACACGGCCGCACAGATAGAGGCGGGAGAACTCGGGGAGGGGAACCTTTCACGTGATCCTCTCTTTGTATCTCCCGCCTGGGGAACGGAAGGAGACTATCACCTCCAGCAGGGAAGCCCGGCTATAGATGCTGGAATGAGCGGAACCGGAATACCTCTTGTCGATCTTGAATATATGCCCAGATCTCAGGGGAGCGCACCCGATATCGGAGCTTACGAGTATAAATCCGCGCCGATCTCCGATCTGGAGATAACGAAGACCGACTCGCCCGATCCCGTGACGATCGGCGAGCAGGTGACCTATACCTTGACGGTTGTGAATCACGGTCCTGATCCTGTGGAGTATGCCGATGTGGGGGATGAGCTTCCTTTCCAGGCGAGTTTCGTCAGCGCCACCCCTTCCGTAGGGAACGCCAGCTACGATCAGCAATCACACTCCGTCAACTGGCACATACCGGGTTTGGACACCAACCAGCAGGCCACCCTTACCATCACGGTCCAGGCACCTTATGATATCGCCTACGATAGAATCGTCAACACCGCCACCGTTACCTGCGCCACCACTTCACTTGACCCCAACGATCAGAACAACATGGTCACGGAGGAGACAAGGCTGAAATGGGAGGAGGACGGGGACGGCGTGGCTGATTCGGAGGAACAGGGGCCTCAGGGAAATGACCCCAACTATGACGGCAACAACGACGGCATTCCCGATTGGCAGCAGGGAAATGTAACTTCCATTCACACCTTCGACGGTTCATACTACGTCACGCTTGCGTGCTCCGGTGGTTCTCTGAGGGATGTCAGGACGATGGATAACCCCCATCCGCAGGATGCTCCCCAGGATGCGAACTTCCCATGGGGATTCTTCAGCTTCCAGATAGAGCTTGACCCCGGCGTGACCGAGGCGGCTGTAACGCTTTATCTGCCGCAGGGTTCGGATCCCGTTTCCTACTACAAGTACGGTCCCACATCCGACGACCCTAATGAGCACTGGTATGAGTTCCTCTTCGATGGTCAGACCGGTGCCGAGATGAACGGGAACGTGATTACGCTTCATCTCGTAGACGGGGGAAGGGGAGACGATGATCTGGCCCAGAACGGTGTAATAATTGACCAGAACGCACCCGCTGTTTCTCCCACCTCCTTACAGGTCAGAAACATCAGGACGGACGAGACGTTCGACACCATAAGCGAAGCCGTCAATCAGGCCCTCGAAGGGGATACGCTCGTGATCGAAGGGCAGGGAGTGCTCCTCGACAACATTGCCATTGACAAATCCCTGACGATCAGAGCTGCCTCCGATGCCAACGTCACGATTCGAGCTGAAGATCCATCAAAATCCGTCTTCTCGATAGCGGCGGATGGGGTTGTGATTCAGAGTCTGGAGATAACAGGCTCTACGGGAACCTCCGTGGCCGGAGTGACTCTGGTCCGCTCCCATAACTGTATCATCTCCGATAACACGATAACCGGCAACGACATCGGAATAGATCTGGAGTTATCAGGTGGAAACACCATTTCAAACAACGAGATCCGGGGCAACGGCCAGGGGATTTACCTCTACGGCTCAAATGGCAACCTGATAACCCGAAACACCATATCGGACAACCGAGCTGCCGGCATATCCTTTGCGCCGACCGGCGGCGGCACCGACAACCGGATATCCCGCAACCTGCTGGAGGGAAACCAGGTAGGCCTGGAGCTCCCCTCCGGCAGCAACCTGATCTTTCTCAACATCGTCAGAGGGAACCACACCGGCGTGTCGACGGGATCAAGGCCTCAGGGCAACTTCATCTTCCTGAACGACTTCCTGCAGAACACCAACAACGCCCTCTCAGACGCCGGGGGCAGCCCGGAGACGCAATGGCATACCCTCGTGGAGGTGGATTACCGGTATAACGGTCAGCAGTTCCACGGATACCTTGGAAACTACTGGGACGATTACCTGGAGCATCATCCGGCCGTGCCGCCGCAGGGGTTGGATGCCGATCACAACGGGATCTGGGATCAGCCGTACCAGACGAGCCAGTATGATAACGACGACCCATATCCGCTTGTCGATCGGGTGGAAAGCTACGGATTCGATGAGAATGGACTGATACCGTTGCTTGCGGTCTGGCCTGAGAGGATCGATTTCCACACCGTTATCCGGGGTGAATCCTCAACCTGCAGGGTCGCCATAAGGAACCTCTCCGGCCTCCGAGTTCAAATCAGCGACATTCGGCTGGAGGGCGATAACGCGGATCAGTTCAGCATAAAGTCCGGCTCCGGTTCCGGATACCTCAGCCCGTATGGATCGCGTGAGGTGGTGCTCGCCTTCTCGCCGACCTCCCTCGGTCTGAAGAAGAAGACGAGACTTATCATCTCGACGGGAGCCTTCAACGACTCGTTCGAGATACCGGTCGAGGGGATATGCGGTCTCGTCGGCCTGCCCAGAACGGGTCAGACGGAATGTTATGATCCCTATGGAGACCTGATCGACCGCTACGACAGATGGGCTGAGGGACTGGACGGCCAAGTTCGTGCCGGCGTCCCTTGGCCGCTGGATGCAAGGGAGAGGTTCATCGACAACGGCGATGGAACAGTGACGGACAAGCTAACGGGGCTTATGTGGCTTAAATGTGCAAATCCTATAAAGGAATTTCACCCTGAGTTCGACGCCCCTCCCGAACAGGACGATCCGAACGAAAACGGAGACCCCGGAGACGGGCTTGTCTCCAGGAGATACGCCGGTATGTTCATACAGAGGATGAACGACGGAACCTATGCCGATTGTAACGCCGGATACACCGACTGGAGGTTGCCGAACATAAACGAGCTTGAGAGCCTGCTGAACTACGGAGAACAATCCTATCTCTGGCTGGGAAGCGCGAGGAGCGGTAATGAGAAGGTTTTCGACGATACGGGACCTTACTACTACTGGTCGTCCACAAGAGGAACGGTGGTACAGTTGGAGACCGATGAGGAGACCCCTACCTTCAACTTCGTCGCCTGCGTCTGGCCGGTGCGCGGGCCTGAGCAGCTTCCGAGCAACGGGCCGCCCATCATACAGCTTCCCAAACCGTCCGGCTCCATGATCGACGATCAGGGCATGGAGTGGCCGATCCACAGGTTCACGACGTATCAGGATGTGATCGTTGACAACCTCACAGGGCTGATGTGGACCAGAAACGCTGATCTCGCCAACGGCAGAGTGAGATGGAGTGAGGCGCTGAATCTCGTGTCAAATCTCGATGTGGAAGGATACACCGACTGGAGGCTGCCGAACGTCAAGGAGTTGAGATCTTTGATCGATTACTGGGAGACGCACCCGGACCAGTATCTATATTCCCAGGGCTTCGATAACCTGCTCGACAACAATCAAGGCAGTATCTACTCCTATTGGACCTCCACTACGGAATCGGGAGGCTCTAAAACCAAGGCCTTCATCGTGGGACTTGGTGATGGACACGTTTCGCTCGCATCCAAAGATGATCTGTTTAAAGTCATAGCTGTCCGCGGCGGAGTGATACGTCCTTATGAGGAATGGGGGCCTGAGGGGGTTCAGGAGAATTATGATGGGAACAGCGATGGCGTTCCAGACGGCGAGCAGCCGAACGTGGAATCGCTCCATACCTACAACGGCCGGGGATACGTCACGATCGCTTCGCCCCAGGGGACGATCCTCGAGGACGTCTATCACGTTGATCCCAATGATCTCCCACAGAGCCCGCCGCAGGGTTTGGATCTGCAGTGGGGGCTCTTCAGCTTCAGGATCGAGAACATCCCTCCGGGAGGATCGGTGACGGTGACGGTCTACCTGCCCAGTGGCAGCGCTCCGAACACCTACTACAAATATGGGCCTGAGCCGACGAACGCCTCTCCGCACTGGTATGAGTTCCTCTTCGACGGTCAGACCGGCGCTGAGATAAACGGGAATGTGATCACACTTCATCTCGTGGACGGTGAAAGAGGCGACGACGATCTGACGTCGAACGGAAGGATAGTGGATGCCAACGGTCCCGGCATCTCCACCGCTCCGAATATACTCGTGTCCTCCTCAACCCTTAACTTCGGATCGGTCTTGCCGGGTGACACAAAGGAGCTGAGCCTGACCGTCTCAAACGGAGGACAAGGCGATCTGAATATCGGATCGATCTCTGTAACGGGGCCGGATGCCTCGGAGTTCCGGATCCTTCAGGATAACTGCTTGAACCGGGCGATACAGCCTGGAGAAAGCTGCCAGGTGAGGATAGAGTTCCGTCCGCAGAGCCCGGGGGTGAAAGAGGCCGTTCTCGAGATCCGATCGAACGATCCGGATACCCCACTTTTGAGGGCTAAGCTGAAGGGTGGGAGATCAACGTTGGGTGATGTCTCAGGAGACGGGAGGATCACAGCCTACGACGCCGCTGAGATACTCAGATATCTGGTCGGCAAGGAGGAGCTATCCGAGACGCAGCTTAAGGCGGCAGATGTCACCGGAAATGGGGAGGTGAGTGCTCTCGATGCGGCCAGAATCCTCCAGTTCGTCGTGGGATTGATAGGGGAGTTCGCATCAGGAGAAGGAGCGCCGTCGCTGAAAGCTGAATCACGCACGATTTCCCTCACATCCTTGAGGGCAAGGCCGGGCGAGCGGATCACGATTCCCATCCTAGTGGATGATCCGAAGGGGATAATCTCAGGTGAGATAACGATAAGGTTCGACGGAAAAGCCCTTAAATTCATCGGAGCGAGGAGCAATTTCAGCCTCGAAAGCAGAGTTGAGGGAGATATGTTGAAGCTTGCCTTTGCCGGGATTAGATCCGGGGAATCGAGAGAACTGGTTTATCTTGAATTTGAGGTGATGGACGATACGTCGGAATACGCACGTCTGAAGCTGGAGAGGGGTAAGCTGAACGAGAACGTGGATGTGAAATTGGAAAACGGCATGGTGGAGCTTATCCCCGCCCGGACGGAGCTGCTTCAGAACTACCCCAACCCGTTCAACCCTGAAACCTGGATACCCTTTAGGCTTGCAGATGACGCTGACGTAATAATAAAGATATATGACATGACGGGAAAACTGGTGAGGAAATTTGACCTAGGCCATGTGGACTCCGGAAACTATATATCTCGATCGAGGGCAGTATATTGGGATGGTAGGAACAAACAAGGAGAGAGGGTGGCGAGCGGGGTATACATCTACCAGCTCCAGGTCGATGGGAAAGCATTTGTCAGGAAGATGGTTATTCTGAGATAATAAAGAACATAGACCTCTCAAAGCTGTGATGTGGAGGTGCTGGACCCAGTACTGTGGATAGTTGACATGGTCGGTGATAGGATCTGAGACGAGGGTAAATGCTTACGCTCGAATTCTCCTTGAGTGTAGGATTACCCATGGGGGGACGGTGAGCTAGAGATGGGAAACATTATAGCGTTAAAACGAGAATGCCAGACGTTCTCCGTCTGGTAAACCACAATCCACCGTGTAAGAAAGGAGAAAAAATGGTGTGCCGTGTGTTCTCTCTTATTCTCGTCTTGTCTCTCTCAACGGCTCTCGCATATGGGCTTAAAGGAGACGTTAACGATGACGGTGTAATCGACGGGAAGGATGCGCTTAAGATCATCCTCATATTGGAAGGAAGGATACCTCAGCCCTCCCAGGACGATCCGTTTTGGCATGAGGCTGATGTCTTCCCTCCAGGAGGCGACGGGAAAGTCGATAAGAGCGATGCCCTCCAAATTCTGAGATACGTCGTGGGGACGGTCTCCGAAGGGGAGATAACGGGCGTCTATCGTAGCCCGTCTATAACCTCGTTCTCTCCATCAAGCGGTTCGCCGGGGACGAGAGTTACAATCCGGGGAGAAAACTTCGTGTCGGCGAATCCCCACGAGAATATAGTTATGTTCGGGGTTGAACCTGCGGAGGTGGTGTCCTCTACAGGCGACCAGCTCGTAGCGATTGTCCCCCCGGGTGCGAAAACCTCCCCTATTCTGGTGATGACGCCGGGAGGATGGTGCCGAACGGATGAGGAGTTTCTGGTGCTGAAAGAAGCTTCCTTCAAGTTCATTCCCCCTGAGGGGGAGGGAAGGAAGTTCAAACTGTATACCCCCTACGGTGATGCCGAAGATATAAACAGCGATGGCATCGGGAAGGTTGCGGTCAGCGAGGACTACTGGACCTTAGTCAACGCTTTGCCCACAACCCACGACAAGCTCTCCTACATGAGGGTTTACTTCCCAAGCTCGTCCCCCAGCGAGGAGGAGATAAGCTCCGCAACTACGGCGGAAGCCCTTGTTTTCCTTTCCCCGTTCTTCTTCTCCCCTGATTTGGGAGATGCGAAGGATGTGTGGGAGACGATAAAGACGGACCCCAAAGTCGGTGAGCTCGCAAAGGTGATAGAGGAGGTGTTTCCGAACTCAGCCGACCCGCTAAGCGACGAGAGGATAACTCAAGCGTTGAAGGAAGCGGTGGAGTCCGTGGCGAGCAGGTTGCCGGATGAATATAAACCTCCCAAAAGCGGGGGTGCCCCTGCGAGGACCTACCGTTCAACAGCCCTTTACAGTGGGGATATAAGGACGTTGACGGTGGACAGAACTGAGGACGGAGTTGAGATTGACACCATCCAGACCAATCCGATGGATTGGGTCGTAAGGGTGGCGGAGATAGATAGGGATAAGCTCTACGATTTCTTCCCAAAAGGCGGGAAAAGCCTGACGGACGCCGATCTACACCAGTTCTACCAGCGTGAGTCAGATGGGTTCACCGTCAGGCAGATGAGGCTTGGCAAGGCGATAACGAGAAGGTTCGCCATTATAACTACCATTATGAGCGACATGGTGGATTCGCTGGATATGACAGGGGCAGGGGGCGAAAGCGAAATCAAACTGCCCGATAGAGAAGGGGTATACGTGATAAGGCTGTTCGCCCCGATATTTGACCGTAGCGTGGATAACGGCGAGCTGGATTTCGTGGAGAACACCCCTGAGCTGAAGGAGGATTTAGATAGAGCCCTATATCTGAATATGGCGATGTTAGTCGTGGACATAGTAGACGGAACGCTTGGGATAATGAACATATTTGACAGCAACAGCAGGCGAGAGATGCTGAGGGCGACGATGGGAGCGCTGGAAAGGGCTACACTGCGGGAGTTCCCAAACGGGCTGAACGAGGCTATGGACAAGGACGAGCGGTTCAGACGGGTCGTTAGGGTGCTGAAGGACGGGATAGATGCGATGATAAAGCAGGCTACGATAGAGGCGGTGAATATGGGGTATTCCAAAGTTGAGGAGATGCTGACGAAAAGCGGGGGATACCTCGGCAAGGTGGCGAAGGTCGCAAGCGGGATAATGGGGGTAACCGACGCCATATCCTATCTCGGACCGATAGGCGAGCGGTTAGCTGGAATGGCAGGGATAGGTCTGATAGAGTATTTCGGTCTGGAGCTTTCGCCGATGGAGACGGGGTTCGTAATCGTGGGAACGCCGTTTGATTGGGAGGTCAGAGGCATACCTCCGAGACCAGATAAGGTCGCTCCCGGTGAGAAGGTGAGGATAATGGGACGGAATTTTGACCCTCGTGGGACGGACAAAAATGAGGTCTGGCTCAAAAAAGGATGGGAGGACGAAGGGATAAAGATGATAGTAACCGACGTCTCGGACGCCGGCGACATGATTGAATTCCAGATTCCCGAAGATTGCCCCTGGGGATACTACGAGGTATACATCAAAACCTCCTATTGTGAAGGGTTCTCAGGCTTCCGTCTCAACGTCAAGCGGATACCGAGACTGGTGGAGCTGGACCCCGATGTCGGTTTCCCAAATCAGAACCCCTACTTCATGGCACAGTATATCTACTTCAAAGCGTATAACGTGAAAACCTCTGATAAAGTCTTCTTTGGGGATAAAGAAGCCCGTATAAGCTGGGAGGATGAGGATAGAGCGAATTGGTATGCGGTTAAAGCTCCCGAAGGTTTACCCGCTGGCAAGGTCAGCTTCTACATTGAATCGCCTGAGGGCAAAAGCAACTCCCTTGATTTTACCGTCTTAGGTCAACCTGTTATAAATGAGGTCAGCCCGCAGATAATCCATCCCGGAGTGCTGGTTGAGATAAGAGGAGATAATTTCGGCTATTGGTCTGATTTGGTGAGGGTATCGGTCAGCGGTTATTCCTACCCAATCAAGTATGCGGTCATCAACAACAACCTCGTTAAGTTCGTCTGCCCAACCCTTGACAGTGAAGGTCAAAAGACGGTGAAGGTTAGCACACCTGCGGGCAATGCTCAATGTGTGGTTACCTACAAAGCCGATATGGTGACAATACCCGAGAAGCCTGAACTCCCTGATGGATTTTACATGGTAGTTTCCTCCCCCGCTCAGGGGGTAAACCCGGATGGGGAACTCACCCTTGACGAAGCCATACTGATAGCTAACGGGGAGATAAACCCGTTCTTGGACGATTGGAAGGAAGAAAGAGAAGATTATATCTTCGGAAAGATTGGCGGAAAAGGCTTCCAGGACGAAATCGTGCTGAAGAGGAACGTAACCCATTGCTGTTCAGCCATTAAGCTTGAGGCGGGCGATATTATATCAGGAGTAAAGAGCGATGTGAAGGTGATAGGAGGAACTCTGACGCTGGGAAGCTGGAACGAAATTGAAATCCGCAAACTCTCAGGAGACCTTAAAATCACGGGAGACGGAAACACCGTCCGTGTTCATGAAGGGATAAATGGAGGCTTAACGATAGAAGGCGGAAATGGGAATTGGATAGTTAACACTGACTGCATAGTAAACTCCGACGGATGTGGGATATACGTGAAGAATGGCTCAGGAAACACCATTGAGCTTGTTAAGTATGTTGAGAATTGCAAGGGTGATGGGATAAGGGTGGAAAACGGGGTGGATAACCACATCGTCCTCGTATTCGCACCTGAAGGTAAACCAGCTATATCTAACTGCGGTGGAAACGGATTGAGCATAATTGGAGGGAGAGGAAACCACATTGAGCTACGTGAAAGCCTATCAATCATGAACAATAAAGGGGCTGGAATTCACCTGGAGAACACCTCCTATAACCGCTTGTCAATTCTTGAAATATCGGGCAACGGCGGTGCTGGTGTGGAGCTTATAAATGCGGTTTCCAACGAAATAAAAGGCATCAGCGGAAAGGGCAACGGAGGAGATGGCGTCCACCTATACGACGGATGCAAGTGGAATAAAATATTAGTAGCGACCGATGCCAGCCTTGATGAAAATCAAAACGGTGCCGTCATTGAGGGAGCTAATACCGCTAACAACGACATCAGCGTTTCGTCCTCCAGAAATAAAGGGTATGGATATATCGTGCGTAACGGCGCTAATCATAACGAGATATATGGCAAATGTGAATCTAACCTGTGTGGACTTTTGATGGAAGGGTCGGAAACCTCCTACAACAAAATAAGCGGGGTGTTTTCAAACAACGAAGGGGCAGGCGTGGTGATTCAGAATAACTCGCATCACAACTTCATGGAATATTGCACCGCTCAAAACAACAACGGAGCCGGCATACTGATTACCAAAGGGGCAAGCTATAACAGAATGAAACTCCTACAGTGTGTAGATAACAAGGGAGACGGCATACTGATAAACGAAGGGGCGCACCATAACGTCATCACCTACAGCTATTGTATTACCGGCAATTCAGGCAACGGCATCGCCATTACCGGCGAGAACACTGACTTCAACATAATCGGGGGACTTACCGAGGTAGGACAACATTACGAGGACAAGTCGCCAAACGGCGGATACGGAATCCTCATAGCTGACGGACCGGTGGGGACAGAGATAAAAAGGTGCTATCTGCTGTTCAACGGACTTGGCGGGGTGAAAATCAGCGGTATCTCCAAGCAGTGGGCTCCGGGCGAGGAGAGATTCCCGCTGGTCAAAGTATACTGGTGCGATATAGGTGCGAATTTCACAGACCATTCCGGTAGAGATGTCCGCCCGTATGAGGTGAAGGACCAGCAACCTAAGGTCGGAATGGGATTTTTGGTGGAAAACACGAGCGACTGCGAGTTTGAACAGGTCTGCGTTTATGGCGCAGATACAGGTGTAAAATTCATCAACACTACCTCCACCTCCCTTACGGCCTGTATGCTCCGAAACATCCACAAAACTGGACTATCCCTTGAGGAATCGGATGTCATCCTTACGAAGGTGCGGATACGTATGGAAGGGAACTCGGAAACAGCGGTCGCAATCTCAAACTCCTCAAATGTGAAGTTTTTTGACTTCATCATTTCCGAAAAAGGCGGGGTCCATATCAGCGGAAGCCGAGACATCTTCGGAAGCGACCTGCTACTTCACGGGACCGCTCAAAACGCCATACATATCTCCAACTCTCAAAACGTTGAAATAATCAGCTTCAAAGCTTACTCGGGAATCCTTGTTGAAAACTCAACCGGCGTGAGACTTGCCCCAAACCGTGTGGAGAGCGATTCCTCCACCATCGCCATCAAAAACTCCGAGGACATCTCAATCCTACCAAAGGATAACGATGCCCAGTTTACGCTTGAAAACGGCGAGATGCTTGTAGACAGCTCAAGGGGAGTCCGCATAGGCACGCCGAAAACGAAGGGCAAGAGTGGACAAATCCGAGCGAATGGAGGAGACGCCCTCCTGATAACCGGGGAAAGCGACGACGTGAAGGTGGCGAATCTCAGTATAACCGGCGGTGGAGTGAAGATAACGGGCGGAAGAAACATCCTAATCGGAGGGATAGAGGACGGAGCGGGCAACCTCATCGCTGTGCCAGATAAAGCCTGTATATACGTTCAGGGAAACATCGCAGAGCTTGAGATTCGCAACAACGAGATAATGAGTGGCGAAAGAGGTATAGAGATTCACACAGCATCGGAGGCGTTGGTGGTCGGCAACACCGTAAGTGAATGTTCACGGGAAGGGATATTGATAACTGACGGTGCGTGCGGAACTGTTATAGCTCAAAACAGGATAACCAAAAACATCGGAGATGGAGTGAAAATCTCAGGTGCAAGCTCAGTCAACAACCATATAACAAGCAACGTGATAACCAGTAACCTCCTCAAGGGAATTTGCCTTGAAGGTGGAGCGAACAAGGGAATACAACCGCCCGTCATCACCGAGATAGGCGAACACTACGTCTCAGGCGAAGTGGAATCAGCGCCGAAAGGGAGCGTGGTTGAGATATACGCCGACTACGGCGACGAGGGGGAAAAGCTACTCGGCTCCTCCCACCTGAGGGGGAGAAGGTTCACCGTCTCCTGTAACCCTCCAGAGGGAATGAACCTACACGGAGTTTTGATAGACCCGGATGGAAATACATCTGAGTTCGGAACGGTCCGACTGGAGAGCCGGCAAACCCTAAAAGAGTTCGCCTACACATCCACAAGAAATGGAGATGAGGAGATATACTTCCACATCGGGTACGATGACATCCGATTGACGGAAAGAGAGGGAATAGACAGAAGCCCAAGCGTATCCCCAGACGGCGTAAAAATAGCGTATGTCTCGGACGCAGGCGGAAGCTTGGATATATGGAAGATGAACCCAAGTGGAAGGGATAAAGCCCTGCTCACGAACTACCCCGGCAACGAATACGACCCCGACTGGTCCCCTGACGGCGACAAGCTGGTATACATTGGCGAGCAGGACGGCGAAGCTGAGATATACGTCCTTGAGAACGGAGAACGGAAGGAGGTAGAACTGAGCTACGACGACGGAGAAGCTGACTCGCAAATAGGCAAATACCAACAAGGCTTGACCTTAGCTGTCCACTTTGAGATACCCGGCGAAGGGGAGGTTCACAAATTGAAGTTCTTTATCGCCGAAGCTCCCACTTTCCAAAGAGACCTAACTTGGGTAATATTGAACTGGCAATCCGACAAGCCGGGCGATATAATAGTAGCAAGCGGAACGGTTAAGGTAAGCGAGGATGGCTGGTGCGTCGCTGACGTGGGAAATATCGCCGTGCCATCCGATTTCGTTGTAGAGATTGAAATGGATTTCGTTCCTATTTCCATCGGTCAGGACACCACGATTCCGATGATGAGAAGCTACCTCCGGCAGATGGGAGAGTGGAAGGAGCTGGACAGCAATCTGATGATACGGACGGTATGCGTGGCAAGACAGCCAGTTCCCAGAAAGGTAATTGAGCTACCCGGCTCGGAGGAGAGGAATCCCGTTTGGTCGCCTGACGGAACTAAAATAGCCTTCGCTTCCAATAAGAACGGAAACTGGGATATATTCGTGGTGAACGCTGATGGAACTAACCTCACTCAATTGACCGACTCCCCTGCAAACGAGGTTGACCCAACCTGGTCTCCCGATGGTAGCATGATAGCTTTCATCTCGGATAATGAAGGTGAAGGAGATATTTACGTGATGAAGGCGGATGGAAGCGACGTGGTGAACTTGACGAGCAGCCCCTCGCCTGAGAGAGACCCATGCTGGACGACGGAGGGGGCTATCCTGTTCACCTCGCTGAGAAACGCGGGATGGGAGATATATCAGATGCGTCCTGGCGGAGGCGGCGTGCGCAGGCTTACTTCATCGCTCGGCGAGAACACACAGCCGAGCGGGAAGTAGAACATGCATAATAAGGGAGGAAAAACGATGAGGAAGAAAATGGTGGGGTATCTGATTTCAGCAGCGTTTATGGTGGTATTTATATGTTCCGCGTCCATCGCTCTGGAGCTAAACGTCGAATCGAAGACGGTCCGACAGGGCGAGACCTTCACATTACAGGTGATGCTTTCCAATGCCGATACGCTTGGAAACGTCACCTTTGACATCGCCTATCCACCCGATAAACTCGAACTGCTGAACATCTCCCCCGCGACCGTGGCTAACCTTCAAAATGCCCTCTACGCCGTTAATCCCGAGACCTTTCCCTCAGATGCCGATCGGGTGAGGTTTAGCTGGGTTCTGGGAGCCGGATACACGGGGGATGGGAATATCATAACCCTACAGTTTAAGATCGGTGCGGTGGAGGATAGGGAGATACCTGTCACAGTCGAATCCCTCTCAGCCGTTAAAGCGAGTGAGGCATTGGAGGATCAAGATGCGGTGGGTCACAGTGGAGTATTGACCGTTAAATTCTACGGCGATGTCACGGATAACGGCCTTATCACGGCATATGACGCGTCGAAGATATTACTCCATGTGGTCGGGAGAGAAAAGCTTCCCGATGAGGTGCTGCCTCTGGCCGACGTGAGTGGTCGGAACGGGGTTAACCCATATGACGCCGCCCTGGTGCTGATGAAAGTGGTGGGTAAGATCAGGGTGTTTCCCGTTCTGGGAGGACAGGGAGCGCCGCCGGCTTTTCTGACCCCTAGGGTGCTGAAAGTGGCAGATGGAAAAGTCGAAGGGGGAAAGGTGAAGGTCCCCGTTGAGATAGACGACGCCGGAGGAGTGATATCAGGCGATATATCGCTGCGGTTCGATCCCAATATGCTGAGGTTTGTGAAGGTCGAGACCACCGATCTGACGGAGGGATATCTGGTCGAGCAAACGTGCGATGCTGGAAAGCTAAGGGTGGTCTTCGCCGGATCTGAGGCGATGCCTTCAGGAAAGGGGAAGATGCTGCAACTGGAATTCGAGCTCATCGGGGAAAATCGGGATGGGACGGAGATAGAGATAGAGAGAGCAAAACTGAATGAAGGCGTGAGGTTGGAACTGCATGGGGGACGGGTGGACCTCGTACCGAATAGAACGGCGCTGTTGCCCAACTATCCCAATCCGTTTAACCCCGAGACCTGGATACCGTTCCAGCTATCTATTGGGACAAAGGTGGAAATTGAGATATACGATATTAACGGACACCTGGTGAGGAGGTTAGATCTGGGTTTCAAACGGGCAGGGTATTATACGAGCAGAAGCAGGGCAGCATATTGGGATGGCAGGAACGAGCTTGGTGAGAGAGTGGCAAGCGGAATTTACATCTATCGAATGAAGGCCGCCGGGAAATCGCTCACAAGGAGACTTGTGGTACTGAAGTGATGAGGAATGACCGGGGCTGAGTATAAAATGCTTCGTTGGATGCTAAGAAAAAGGGGGGATACGGTCAACGTAACCAACCATGCCGCCAATGATGGACGACCGGCGTGGAGTCCTGATGGAGGAGATATCGCTTTTGTGAGCGACCGTGATGGCAACGCGGAGATATATTTGATGAAACCGAATGGCAGCAACGTAAGGAGGTTGACGGAGGACATGGCAGTGGATACCGATCCGGCATGGGTGTCTGAGGGACAGTTGTTGTTCAGCAGCAATCGCGTGAGGGATTTTGAGGTATATATAATGACCAGGGATGGCAGCAATCCCATCCGGGTGACATTGTCACTCGGTATAAATATCCAACCCAACGCCGGATTGCAATGAACTGAAACGCTCGGCTCGATAAGGTTGTAAAGAATATCTGCCGTCCGTTAGGACGGATGATGGACATCACATTCTCCCAGGAGGTAAAAGATGAGTAGACGGGTGATTTTAACCGTATCTCTGGTTTTAACCTTAGCCCTATCGTTAGTAACGCAGGGCTATACAGCGGTTAACGCCCAGGCCAGTCTCGTTATCGATCTCGATTCATCTATCTCAGGCATACAAACCGATCTTCAGGCGAATTTAGGTGACGGGGTCGATGTGGCGATAATAGCCCAGGACGTGACGAACCTCGACTCATTCGATATCGAGCTGGAGTATAACCCGTTCAAGTTGAAACTCGATCCCGGCTCAATCGCTCCGGGGGACTTCCTCCCCGTCGGTACAGCCGATTTTCTCATGAAGGACACGTCGAAGCCCGGTAAGATCTCCATCAGCTACTCGCTTCCCGGCCAGGATCCGGAGGAAGCGCCTGACGGAACAGGTGTGATCGCTACGATGCGTTTTACCCTCATAGGCGGTGGAGAGATACCGATCCGGTTCGATAAGGCGGTTCTGTTCGATTCAAACCGAGAGAGAGACGACGTGACGAATAATTCACCCGAATCGATTGTAACCGGACCCGATCCGAACGCTCAAGCTCTAATTGTGATCGTCAATACTACGACGGCAGCTCTGGGGGATATAATCACGGTTCAAGTTGAGATCCGAAATGCCGTTAACCTCGACTCATACGACTTCAAGGTGACCTACAACCCATTCAAGCTGAAACTGGTGGGGGGATCCGTTGTCGAGGGCGATTTCCTTCGGACGACTGTGGACGGCGAATCCTTCTTCCAGGCTGATACCTCCAAACCCGGCGAGGTATGGCTGAGCAATTCACTGCCGGGGCAAGATCCTGAGGAAGCTCCTGATGGAGATGGAGTTCTGGCGACGATGCAGTTCAAGGTGATCGGCGGTGGGGATATATCGATCGACATAGTATCGCCCGCTCTTTTCGATTCCGAGCGGAACAGATTCACCCCATCCGTGACTCCCGCAACCCTGAACGTTCCGAGGCCCACACCTGCCATAGCGGTCGATCTGAATCCGTCCGCCAGTGGTATACAGGATGCCCTGACGGTCAGCCCCGGAAGCACATTTGACGTCGAGATCGCCGCCATAGACGTCACCAACCTCGACTCATACAACTTCAAGCTCAACTACGACCCTCAATACTTAGAGGTTGTTCAGGACAGCATTACAGAGGGCAGCTTCCTCGTCACATCCGCTGATGGCGAGACTTTCCTCCAGGTCGATCTCTCCACACCCGGGGTTATTAGCCTTTCGAATAGTCTCCCAGGCCAGGATCCCGAACAGGCACCGGATGGTACTGGGCCCATTGTCGGAATACAATTTAAGGCTCTCAAAAGCGGTCAAGTTCTTCTTACATGCTCTGATGTTAAGTTTTTCGACTCAGAGCGTATCACAACGGACGTTACTGACATCCGAAGCGCACACATCAAGATAAATACCCCACCTGTTGCCGATTCCCAGGCTGTGGAGACGGACGAGGACACGCCAGTGGACATCACGCTGACAGGAAGCGATGTGGATGGGGATACTCTGACGTTCATTATCGTCTCTCAGCCCACAAATGGAAACCTCAGTGGGACAGCTCCCAATCTGACATACACCCCCAACCTGAACTTCCATGGTTCAGATAGTTTCACCTTCAAGGTGAACGATGGGTTGGTGGACAGCACCGAGGCAACGGTGAGCATCACGGTGAACTCCGTCAACGATACGCCTATTGCCGATTCCCAGGCTGTGGAGACGGATGAGGACACGCCAGTGGACATCACGCTGACAGGAAGCGATGTGGATGAAGACACTCTCACATTCATCATAGTTACTCAGCCTGCAAACGGCACTCTCAGTGGGACAGCTCCCAATCTGACATACACCCCCAACCTGAACTTCCATGGTTCAGATAGTTTCACCTTCAAGGTGAACGATGGGTTGGTGGACAGCACCGAGGCAACGGTGAGCATCACCGTCAATCCTGTCAATGATCCTCCCGTGGCTGTGTTAGGAGAATACACTATATATGAAGGCGAATCAGCGGTTTTAGATGCAGGTAGCTCGTATGATCCAGACGGAACCATAGTGAGCTATGAGTGGGATCTGGATAACGATGGACAGTATGATGACGCGACCGGAGTGACGACGAGCGTGAGTTATCCCGATGACGGTCAGTTCACCGTCGGATTGAAGGTCACGGATGACGACGGGGATTACTCCACAGCCAGCGCCGTTGTGACGGTGAACAATAAGCCTCCCGTTTTGGGAACCCTCGGGCCGTTTTCAGGAGATGAGGGGCAACCGATAACCCTGACCGCCACGGCTACGGATGTGCCGGCCGATACGCTGTCATATGCGTGGGATCTGGACGGGGATGGGGAATATGACGATGCGACGGGAGCTACGGTCGAATATACCTTCCCGGATAACGGCACATATACGGTTGGAGTTCTCGTGACGGACGATGACGGCGGATCGGCAAGCGGTACCGCTACGGTTGACGTCAGCAATCTCCCTCCGACCGCCGATGCTCATGGGCCATATGATGGGATAGCGGGCGAGCCGATAGAGCTCCAGGGATCTGGAAGCGATGTGCCAGCCGATACGCTCACCTATGAGTGGGATTTCAATTACGATGGGATCACATTTGACGTAGACTCCACCGAACAAAACCCAACTGTCACTTATGAAAGGGAAGGCACTTACACCGTCGCATTGCGCGTCAAGGACGATGATGGAGGAGTGAGCGAGCTAAGCTTATCGACCGTCACCGTCTCGCCTCCTCCCAACAGGGCGCCGGAGCTTGTGGAGATAGCCGATCAGACGATCAACGAGGGCGAAACGTTGAGTTTCATCGTAACAGCGGTTGATCCCGATGGCGATCCTGTAACCCTTTCAGCGGCCGGTTTGCCCGAAGGCGCCGAGTTCGATCCGGTCACGGGCCAGTTTACCTTCACCCCCAACTTCGAACAGGCGGGCGAATATGACGTGACGTTTACCGCCACCGATAACCGCACCCCGCCGCTCTCAGGTGAGATGACGGTACATATAACGGTCGTCAACGTCGAAAACGCCATCGTCCTCTCTGTAACTCCGACGCTGCTTAAAGCCGATGGGACCTCCACGGCCGAGGTGATCGCCACCCTCATCTCGAACGGTCAACCTACTCCAAACGCACAGGTCGAACTGACCGTGACCGAGGGAATGGGCAGTCTAGCCCAGACAAGCGGCACCACGGATGAAAACGGCAGGTTCTCAACCCTCTACATCGCTGGAATGACCTCCGGAGATGTCTGGATAACCGCCACGGCCCCGGAATATAACGTCTCGGACGCCGTTACTCTCAGACTGGACGGCGACGGACCGACGATTGCGCAGGTCACGGGAGATGCTCAGGGCACCACGGGGGAGGTCATCGAGATAGCGTTGACCGCTCAGGATCCGACCGAGCCGATATCAGCGGATATCTATCTGGATGGCACCGCCCAGACGATGGGTAAGGTGGGGCCGGATGAGTTCAGATACCAGATCCAGATACCGCTTACCTCAGTCGATCCGATCTCATACTATATCATCGCCTCAGACGGTTTGGGTAACACAACCAGAACACCCGAGGCCGGTTCGTATACGATAACCGTCGTCGATAATGATCCTCCAACCGCCAACGCCGGGCCGGATCAGAGGGTCGAACTGGGGCAGGATGTAGCCTTTGACGGCAGAGGATCGACCGACAACATCGGGATAGTAAGCTATAAGTGGGATATCGATGCGAGCGACGGGGTGGATTTCGAGTCCCCTGATCTGACAGGACCTAATCCGACCTTGAGCGGCGGATATTCAGCTTTCGGGACATACACTGTCACACTTCAGGTTGAGGATGCAGCCGGTAACACTGACACCGACACCCTCATCGTCACCGTCCCCGATACCATCCCGCCCTACATACTGCTTGATCCGATAACCTCGCCCACCGGTCAAACCTCGATCACCGTCACCGGAACGGTCTACGACAGAGAAGGCGGTCAACCTGAATCGGGCGATACGGTTAATGTGATGTTAAACGGCATAGTCCGCGGGACGGGCACGAGCGGAGATGACGGGACTTTCTCGATAGAGATAACCGATCTGGCGGACGGGCTCTATCAGGTGACCGCTACGGCGACCGACAGCTCGGGCAACACGAGCGATCCCACCCCACCGACAGAGCTTATCGTAGACACGACACCACCCTCTATCGCCGGATTGACACCTCCGGACGGTGGCACGGTTATCACAAGGCGGCCTGTGATCTCGGCCACGTTGACCGATGATCTGAGCGGAATAGTCCCCCACAGCATAACGATGACGCTCGCTGTTGGAGGGCAAACGTTCGCTCTTAACCCGACCTTCGATCCCAACACCGGTCTCTTGAGTTACACGCCCGACTCCGACCTAGTTAACAGGGCGCAGTATACGGTAAGCGTCGAGGTCGGCGATGGGGTCGGAAACACGGGCACAGCGAGCTGGAGCTTCACGGTCAACGTATACGCTCAGGATACCGAGCCGCCGACCTTCAGCCAGTTCGCGCCCGCCGATGGAAGCACGATACCCGATCCTCAGCCGGCCATCTCGGCGATCGTCACCGATCCGAGCGGGATCAAGAAGGGCTCCGTTTCGGTGGAGCTCGCTGATTCGGAGGGCAACTCCGTGCCGCTGGCGGGGATCAATTTCGACGAATCCACGGGTAGGATAAGCACCACTCCGGCATCGCCGCTCACCGACGGCGCTTATACCGTGACGCTTTCGGCGCAAGATAACAACGATAATGAGGGCACGTCGAGCTTCGGTTTCACCGTCGATTCCACTCCACCACAGCCGCCCACGCTCGAACAGCCAAACACCCCAACGAATCAGCCCGCGCTGACCCTCACAGGCACAGCTGAGCCCGGATCGATTGTCAAAATATATCTCAACGGCGACCCGATTGCCACCGTTAACGCTGACTCCAACACAGGCGCCTTTTCGACAGACCTGACGCTCGCTGAAGGGATGAACGATATAACTGCGACCGCCACCGATTCCGTCGGGAACACGAGCGAGCTCTCCCAGCCGGTCGAGGTGCTACTCGATACCGTTTCTCCGGTCATCACCGCCCTTGAGCCTTCAACCGTTACTGGTTCCCTAACACCGACCTTAACCGCTACGCTGTCCGATCCGACCTCAAGCAGGGTGAGCGGCGTCGATCCCGAATCGATCGAGCTGATTCTGGACGGTCAGCCGGTCACCGGGTTCAGCTATGATCCCTCAACCGGCATACTGACCTATCAGGCGGGACCGTTCGACGATAGATCTCAGCATGAATTCGAGGTCAGATGTTCCGATAGAGCCGGAAATCAGGCTACACCTGTCTCCGCTACCTTCCTGGTCAACACGGCGATACTCGATACCACTCCACCGACTATCAGATTTTCCGTGAACGAGGGTGATGTTTTGACCGAAAACCGGCCGACCTTCTCGGTGGTCTTCTCAGATCCCCAATCCGATGTCGATCCGAACTCGATATCGGTCATGCTTGACGGCACGACGGTGGAGTATCAGTTCGATGAGACGACCGATACGGCTACCTTCACGCCTGTCTCCCCTCTCGCCGACGGCGAACATGCTATCTCGGCCTCTGTCTCCGACAACAACGGCAACAAAGCGGAGGATGCCGTCAACTTCGCCGTGAAGACGAAAGCCGTAAAACCCGTTCTCGATCCGTTACCCCAATTCGTCTCCGAAAGCGCCATCGCCCTCTCCGGCGTCGCTGAACCCGGTTCTCTCGTCAAGATCTTCGTAAACGACATACCGGCTGGAACGGCCGTCGCGGATGACACCGGTAGGTTCTCAAAGGGGAACGTGCCTCTCACGCCTGGCGTGAATGCCATCACGGCCGAGGCACAGGACAGTTATGGCAACGTCAGCGATCGATCCGATCCGGTCCAGGTCGGCTATGACATCGCTTCTCCGACAGCGGGTAACTTCAGCCCTGTCGACGGAGCGGTGCTCAACGGGATAGGCTCCATCGGCGCGACGATATCGGACGATCTGAGCGGTGTTGCACCCGATTCGATCGTCATGAGCCTGGATAGGGTTCAGGTGGAGGCGACCTTTGCCGACGGAACGGTCAGCTATACGCCCGCGGTTCTGGATGAAGGAGAGCATCTGATCATCCTCTATGCCGAGGATAAAGTTGGCAACCCGATGTTGGTGAGCTGGAGCTTCATCATCGATACCACGTCGCCTCAGATAAGCGCCATGGCGCCTGGGGACGGTTCGGTTATCTCCAACGCCACGCCGACTCTGTCGGCCGCCCTGACCGATAACTATGGGATCGATCGATCCTCGCTCCGGCTCCTCCTCAACGGCCAGGAGATAACCGACTTCAATTATGACCCGGCGAGCGGCGAGATCTCATATCAGATCGGCCAACCGCTTCAGGACGGCGAAAGCTACACGTTCGAGGTGACCGCCGCAGATGTGGCAGGCAATATCAGCACCGCATCGAGCACCTTCACAGTTGACACTTCCTATACGGACGAAGTTCCTCCGGACTTCGCCAATCAGAGCCCTGCCCCCGGTTCATCCATCAACTTGACGTTGCTACAGATGATACTCATCGTAATACTTGACGGCGATAGCGGCGTGGATTGGAGTAACGTCACGGTGTTCATAAACGGCGTTCAGATTCCGATCGAACAGTTGGGATGGTCGTCGATGAGAAACGCTGTAAGCCTCAACAGAAGATCGGGAACCCTCCTTATAAACGTCAAACAGTTACAGGAGCAGAACCAGAACCCGATCCAGATCGGCGAAAATACCGTCAAAGTTGTCGCCGCTGATAAAGCCGGAAACCAGGATGAAACCCAATGGAGCTTCTACGTGGTGACTGAGGCACCGGATAAACCCGTGCTCGATCCGATCACATCGCCTACCAATCAGAAGAACGTGGATGTGACGGGAACCGTTCCGAACGCCACGCCGGACAATCCCCTCAGCGTAACCGTTCTGGTGGATGGCGTTGAGGCCGGATCGGCCGATGTCAATGATGACGGCTCGTTTACGGTGCAAGACGTCATCCTCTCCAAGGGCGAAAACACCATCACCGCCTATGCCGTCGACAAAGCGGGCAACCAGAGCGAGTTATCCGACCCGGTGAGGGTGACGCTCGATCAGACACCGCCCAAGGTGAACTTCATCATCGCCGAATATACGAATAAACCTCAGGCGATGCTCGTCGGATGGAGCGATGAGGAGTTGAGCGAGTTGACCGTGATCCTCAACGGCGAGCGGAACGCCTTGACGCCCGCTCTCAGCTTCCGGTGGACCGCCACGCTCGCTGAAGGCAAAAACACCGTCCAGATCGAGGCGATAGACCTCGCGGGGAACAAGGCCACGACTGATCCACAAATCGTCTATCTCGACGTTCAGCCGCCGACCGCTCAACCCACCGATCTCCGTGCGAGGGTTTCCCTCGACGGCAGAAGCGTGCTTTTGAGCTGGAGTGGAACCGATGAAGCGGCGAAATACAACATCTACCGATCCGACTCTCCCATCACCTCCGTCTCAGATGACCTGCTGATAGCCCAGAACATCGATAAGACCGAATACCGCGATCCGACCGTCCAGATCGATAAGACATATTTCTACGCTGTCACACCGATAGATGCCGCGGGCAATGAGGGCAAAGAGGCTCTCTCCGATAACGTCGCCGCCCGGATCTTCAGATCGCCCGATGCAGCGGCGATTGACTACCCCGATCTCGCATCCGTTCAGTTGAGTGAGGGATCGATACCTGGGGGAACGCCGAGTTTCAAGGTGAGCCTCTCCATAGCCCCCCTCGCCATCAGCTCGATACCCGATCTGGGAACTGTTCCGATCGCCTTTGACTTCTCCGTCTACGGCCAGGACGGTCTGCCGGTCGAAGCGCTTGGGGGCGATGCGACCGTGATCGTCCCGATACCCACGACCGTGGATCTGAAGAGGTTCATGCCGACGCTCTACCTCAGGGTGAACGATGAATGGGTGGCGGTTGAAGATCAAACGGTGGATGAGGCGACGATGACCCTTACCGCTCGAACCTCGAGACTGGGAACGCTCGCTCTGGTGTTGATCCAGACGGCAAGGCCCTTCACGCTGAGCTTGAGCGCCGGGCTGAACCTGTTCTCAGTACCGGTGAGCGATCCGAACATAACCACCGTGGCCGATCTGATGAACGCCATGGGCGATGCAGCGAGGTTCATACTCCGATATAACGTCGAAAGAGGGAAATTCGATGTGCTGCTGCCGGGAGATCCGAAGGCCGCTCAGACGCCCATAAGCGGAAACGAAGGATATCTGACATCGTTGAAGGAGCCCGTGACGCTCGACCTGGAGGGATATGCATGGGACGGAACGGTATCAATACATAAGGGCGTGAACCTCATCGCCATGCCTGTCAAGCCCGCTGAACCGATGAAGCTGAGCGATTTCATGTCGTATTTTGGCGATGCCATAACCACCCTTCTCTGGTTTGACAGCTCCGAGAACAAGTTCAAGGCGCTCATACCACAAACCGCCGCGGAATCGAAGTGGAACGTGGATGTGCGAGGTGGAGCCGGTTATCTCGTCATCGCCAAATCCGATGCCACATATACCTTTGAGGGCGAAACTTGGTCCACCGAGGAAGGAGCAGCCGCACCTGCCATCGTACTTTCCTCGTCTGAGAGCTCGCCACTCGTCGTCATCGAGGGCGATCTAGCCGGAATGACCGAAGGCGTGAACGTCAGGGTGGAGAATGTCACCAGGGGGATAAGTGAAACGGCTGAGGTTGAAAACGGAGGATTTGCCGTTGCGCTGATGAAGCTCGGCATCGAGCACGAGATCGGGGATCTGATCAAGGTAACAGTTGATGCTCCCATAGGGTATTGCGCCGAACCGGTTCTGCATCGAATAACCCCCGAGGAGATCGCCGCCGGACTGGTGAGGATCGAGATCCAGCTCCGACCCACCCCGAAACGCACCGCTTTGCTCCCCAACTATCCCAACCCGTTCAATCCCGAGACCTGGATACCCTTCCAGCTCGCTGAAGACGCCGACGTGGTGATCCGCATCTACGACATGACCGGCAAATTGGTCAGGACACTGAACATGGGATATCTTCGGGCGGGCTACTACACCTCCAGATCTTCGGCCGCATACTGGGACGGAAGAAACGAGATGGGCGAGAAAGTGGCAAGCGGGATATACGTCTACCAGATGGTGGTCGGTGGTAGGGAATTCGTGAGAAGGATGGTCATATTGAAGTAGAGGAAACCGAAAAACAGGAGGCGGGAGACAAAAATGCTAGATTCTGTCTCCTGCCTCCTAATATCGCTCTATATCGGATCCCACTCGATCAGGCGACCTATCGGAATGCCCAATCGGGTGTTGTTATCTCCTCCCACCATCATTTCAGCCCTCTGAACCGATTTCACCCCCCATTGTCGTTGTTGCGACGCCCATTGACAAATCCCCTATTGAAGTAGGCCATCAAGGCCATGGTCTCGATGGAAAAGCGGTCATCGTCCCCCAATATGGAGTAATGGCAACGTTGTATAGGACTCTCGAGGGGAATTCAATCCTATATCTGGGCCTAGCAGGGTAGATTATCGTTCCGCAGTTCTTCAAGGTGCCGAGATAGATCGTGGTGGCAAATGGTTTCCATCTGACGATCTCAGGTCGGACTTTGGGTTTTGGAGATTTCAGGTATTTCACTGCGTTTCTCCAAACGCCTTGTCCCTCCTTCTTCTGATTAGCTTCGGCGAAAGTGGCCGTGAGGATCGATACAAGTATGCAGATCAACAGAGGGAAAACAACGGCTTTCATCCTCTTCCAACCCTCCTTTCATATTAGCCTTTACATACCACAGATTATTTTATCACCCCCGGGTGATTTCCGCAACTTTTGCATCGCGCCAGGTCTACCTCTCACAGCTTCATCTTGACCTTCTCAGCCCTCCGGTGGTACAATACGAGCGAAAGCCGTAGATTTTATGCCCTGAGCTTTTCAACTTGGGAAAGATGAGGATAATCCAACAGTTTCTGATTATCATTGCTATCGGGTTATTCGGCGTGATACTACGGGGTGATGCGAAGGAGGAAGAGATGAATATCAGCGTCCAGCCGGCGCGGGTGAATCCGAACCTCGTGCCGAACTCCTCGTTTGAGGAGATAGACGACAACAGCCATCCCCGTCGCTGGAGATGGGACAGGCGCAACACGGACGCGACGATGGTGGTTGACGAGGCGATCGCCCGATCAGGCGACCGCTCGATCAAAATCACGAACGGCACGCCGTTTGGACCTCACGTTTACGGGTGGTTCGGGCTCGTGGACGGAATACCGGTGAAACCCAACACAACTTACACGGTGAGCTGCTATGTGCGCACTGAAGGGGCGGGTATAGCATGGATCGGAGGTGGCAAGGGATGGCGCGTTAGGGCGAGGTTCCCGCGCGTCACAACCGGCGGAAGATGGGTGCGCGTGTGGAGAAGTTTCACGACCGAGTCTGACGAGACGAGCTTCTCGCTCATGATCGTGACCGAAAGCCCGACAGGAGGGTTCTGGATAGATGATGTGAAGCTCGAGGAGGGCGACCGACCGACGCCTTACATCCCAGACTTTGAGGAGCCGCGGCCGAGCCTCGAACTTGAGCTGCCTCCGCCGAGGAGCGTCGAGTATCGTGGCGGCACGCTCATGCCGATCTGGAAGCCGGATCGTTACCCAATTTACGACTGTGTCTTCGCCGAAGACCAACTGGAACTCAGGGGATCGCTTTATCTGCCCGATAACGTCGGTCGGGCGAGGTTGAGCGCACTTATCGAGTGGACGGACACAGGTGAGAGCGTGAGCCGGGCTGTAAAAGAGATCAATTTCGACGCCGGCGCCTATGATGTGAAAGTCGGCTGGAAATGTTCTGATGCCCGGCTCGGACGTTATCGTGTGCGTGCATGGTTTGAGCCGGTTCAAGGCGTGAAACCGATCGTCAGCACAGAAATTGAGTTTCAGCTATACCCGCGTGAGGCAGTGCTCAGGCAGATCGAGAAGGTGCGCGATCTGCTTTCGGAGTTTGAACGTGAGCTTGAAAAACTGGACGAGATGGGGACGGATACGACATACCCGCGCGTGACGGCATCTATCGTCCGCGATTTCATCGGCTATGCGTTTGATGACGTTGAAGGCGGCGAGATCGGCCGCGCATGGGATGCCGCCGTCACGATGGAACGTATGCTCCACAATGAGCTCTCACGCGTTGATACAGCTCTCAAAGGCAAAACCTCTCTCCCACCAGCCGTGCATTACGTCACGTCCGATCTTGAGATCAACGGCACCTCGTTCATCGGTGAGGCGCAATGGATCGACGAGAAGGGAGATACCCATCGCGATCGCCGGCCGATCTTCTTCCTGGGCTACGGCCACTTCGGACAGGTACGCCACGACATCGAGAGGTTCCCGGACTACGGCGTTAACATCATCCAGATCGAGTTCGGACCTAACTCCGTGTTCCCCGCCGAGGGGAAGGTGGATAACAGGGCTGTCGAGGATTTCCTGCGTATCTGCGATCGAGCGGCGAGGGCGAACGTGATGGTCAATCTCCTTATCAGCCCGCACTATTTTCCCGGATGGGCGCTGGAAAAGTATCCTCATCTTCGCGCATGCCATGGCGGTTTTCTGAAGTGTTGTATCGACGCGCCCGAAAGCCGCGACCTGCTCGAACGATTCCTCCGACACGTCATCCCGCAGATCAAAGATCATCCCGCCCTGCACAGCATCTGCTTAAGCAACGAGCCGATCTACGTCGATAGCCGGGAATGCAGGTTTACGCTCAGACGGTGGCGCAGGTGGCTGCGTGAGAAACACGGCGACATCGAGACGCTCAACAATCACTGGCACACGAGCTTCGAATCGTTCGACGAGATCGAAGTCCCAAAGCCGGAGCTTGAGCCGGAGCCGATCTATTACGACTGGGCGATCTTCAACATGGAGCGGTTCGCCGGCTGGCACAGATGGATGGCGGACATCATCCACGGAATGGCCCCCGATCTGCCGGTGCACGCGAAGATAATGATGTGGATGCCGTTCGGCAGACGAGAGGTGATCTGGGGTGTTGATCCGGAGCTGTTCGGCGAGCTGAGCCAGATCAACGGCAACGATTGCGTGAAGTGGTACGCGCGGCACGGTGAGTGGGCCAACGAGTGGCTCATCGAGAACATGGCCTATGACCTCCAGTGTAGCGTCGCGGACAAGCCCGTCTTCAACTCCGAAAACCACCTGATTCCCGACCGCTATTTCGGCGACATCCCACCCAGGCACATCCGAAACGTGCTATGGCAGGGCGCCGTTCACGGACAGGGCGCCACGACGATCTGGGTGTGGGAGCGCACCTTTTCGCCCACAAGCGACTTCGCGGGAAGCATCATGCACCGACCGGACTGCGCCGCCGAGGTCGGCAGAACATGTCTCGATCTGAACCGGCTGTCCCGTGAGGTAACGGCGATACAACGCCTGGCTCCACAGATCGTCCTGCTACATTCCTGGGCAAGCGTCGTTTACTCAAACGCACATCTCGACGCCCTGAAACGGGCGTATACGGCAGCGAACTTCGTCGGCGTCAAGCTCGGCTTCGTGACCGAGAGGCAACTGCGACGTTTCGTTGAAACCGGTGAGAGGCCGCTTCCGCTTCGAGACGTGAGGCTCATCATCGTGCCGCGCGTGACGCATACGCCCGATACGACGGTACGTGCTCTGGAGAGACTCATCCGATCCGGCGTAAAGGTCGTCTTCATCGGTGAGGATTTCCTGGGAAGGACTGAATATGATGAGCCGCGCGATTCGATTCCGCTTGTGCCCGTTCGTGTTTTCCCTGCCGATGCAGATGAAAAGGAGATCTGGCGCTGGCTCGAGGCGAACATCGGTCAACTCGGCGTTCGACGCGAGGTCACGTTGCGCGGTGAAAACAATGAGCCGCTTTGGGGGGTCGAGTATCTCGCGGCGCGCCTTGGCGACCGCATCCTCGTCAATATATGTAACTACACCCGCCAGCCGCTGCGCGCCCGTGTATATCGGGATGGAAAGCCTGTGGGGGCGTTCGATCTAATTGGGAGGAGAGAATTTGAGCGGACGTTCGCCGTTCAGCCCCTTGTGCCCCTGCTCCTCTCTCTGCGTTAAGGCCGCACCTGTCGTGGGAAATTATAGGATCGCTCAAATTTCCTTTGAGTGTAGCAGTATCACCGATAGGAGACAGGAGGCAGGAAGCAGGGGAGACAGGGGGACAAGGGAATGGCAGACCGGTTGAAATACGCCTGGGTTTCGATTATAATTATCCCGTAATTCCCAATTACATCTTGGAAGTCACGAGGTATGAGATGGAGCTTGAACCCGGTTCGGCGATTTTGATCTATGAGGCGAGCGAGAATGACTCAAACATGTTTTACGCCACGGGTTTCCTCGCCCCCGACAAATTCATATACCTTAAAACTCGCGATCGAGAGGCGATCTTCCTGAGCGATCTGGAGATCGACAGAGCGAGATCACAGGCAAAGGTCAGAGAGGTTTTGCCTTTAAAGCGGTTTATAAATAGGAGCAGGGAAAGAGGAGTTGAATCCCCTAAAATCGCCGATGTCCTTCAGGAGATTTTCGAGGAGTTCAACGTACGAAAGCTCATTGTCCCGCCGAATTTCGGGGTGAAGTACGCCGATCTGGTGAGGGAAAGGGGATATAAGGTAAGTTTCAAGGATGAGCCCTTTTTCGAGGAACGGAGACATAAAACCCCTCAGGAGGTGGAGTTCATTCGTAACGCCATCAAGGCCGCCCAGATCGCCCTAGACAGGGCAATAGATATGATCTCCAGCTCACGGATACAGGGGGATCTGCTCATATATGATGGCGAACCGCTTACATCGGAAAGGATTAAACGGGAGATAAGTATAACGCTGATAGGAATGGATTATCTGGCTAAGCATACCATTGTTGCATGTGGAGCACAGTCGGCGGAGCCCCACAATAGAGGCTCAGGACCGCTGAAACCACATCAGCCGATCGTCATAGATCTGTTTCCGAAGGATCTTAACACCGGATACCATGCTGATATGACAAGGACGGTCGTTCGAGGTGCGGCATCCGAAGATGTGAGGAAAATGTTCGACGCCGTCCTGCTCGCCCAGGAAAGGGCTATCGATATGATAAAACCCGGCGTGGACGGCAAGGATGTCCATAACGTCGTGGTCGAGACGTTTAAGGAGATGGGATTTGAAACGGGCGAGGTGGAGGGCAAAATGCAGGGCTTCTTCCACGGCACCGGACACGGTATCGGACTCGACGTTCACGAATGGCCTAGGATCTCATCCTCATCCGAAATCCTGGAGGAGGGAGATGTCGTGACCGTGGAGCCCGGCCTGTATTATCCTCAAATCGGTGGAGTCAGAATAGAAGACGATGTGTTGGTGACCGAAAGCGGATGTGAGGTGCTCTCGGAATATCCGAAGATGCTCGAACTTAAATAACAGGTGGATGAGATGACGGGGAAAATACTGCTTGTCGATGATAAAAAGGGATTTCTGGACTCCATGAAGCTGATCCTTGGCGACAGGTTCCAGGTCGATACGGCCCAAAACGGACGCGAGGCAATCGAGAGGATAAAAGCCAATCAGTATGACGTGGCCGTGGTCGATATCGTGCTTCCGGATTTCCTGGGCACGGATCTGCTGGTCGAGATAAAGGAGGTCAGCCCGCTGACCGAGGTCATCATGATCACCGGATATCCCAGCATCCCTACGGCAAGATACTCTCTGAGGCATGGCGCCTTCGACTATCTGGAAAGACCCCTATCGCACGAGAAGCTCATCGAGGAGATAGAGGAGGCGCTGAAAAGGAGAGAGAAGAGGCTTCGTGAGGATCGGGAGATGAAAAGGCTGTTGATCGAAAACGAAAGACTCCGATCCAAGATCCTCTCTATGAGAGAAGAACTCCTCGAGGTCAAAAAGAGCCACTCTATAGAGAAAGCGAAACTTCTGGTCGAGGTGATGGGGATTAAAGACGAATACGTTAAGCTGCATCTGATGTCTGTCAGGAGGTTCACTGATCCGATCGGCGACATTTACGATCTCCCGAAGGAGGTCAGATTCGACTTAGAGTTGGCCGCTGAGCTACATGACATCGGAAAGCTATACATCAGCCGATCTATCCTCAACAAGAAAGGTCCTCTTAACGATGAGGAGTGGAGGGCGATCAAGGAACATCCCATCATCGGTGCCGAGATCGTTAAAAGGATCTGGCACAACGCAAATGCTGCTACGATCGTGCTCTATCATCATGAAAGAATGGACGGAAGAGGATATCCGGAAGGGCTGAGCGGCAGTGACATCCCGCTTCTCTCCAGGATAATTGCCGTAACGGACGCCTTCCACGCTATGACATCAAAACGAGCGTACCGTGATGCCATGCCGGTCGAGATAGCAATTCGGGAACTTGAGGTCAACAAGGGAACTCAGTTCGATCCCGATGTCGTTGAAGCATTTATGGAGGTGTTGAAAAGATTGGGGTTAAGGAAAGGTTCAGAGGGATAAGTCCTCTTCCCGAAGATATATGGCGGAAAATCGAAACGCTGCCTAAGCTGTTTGAAAGGAGAGGGATCATTCTAGCCTATCTCTTCGGTTCGCTTGCCAGAGGGGAAAAAGGTGAGGATGTGGATATCGCTCTGCTCTTCGACGGACACATGGATGAGATAAGACCTCTCATCATGGAACATCTCAGCACCGAACGTGTGGATCTTATCGATCTGAAGGAGGCGTCTCCGATCATGAAGATGCAAATCATAAGAACCGGTAGGCTCATCTACAGACGAAGCATCGAGGATGAGAACAGGTTCGAGATGGACGTCGTGAGGAAATACCTCGATTTCGAACCGATAATGAGAAATCGGCTCAAGATCCTCAAGAAGAGGTTTAGCACATGACCTTGGAGATTTCCTCGATCCAGAGCAGACTCGAAGAGCTGGATACCGTCCTAACCGAGCTGAGAAAATATGAGGGGATTGATCCGGAGAGGATAAAATCGAATCTCAGCCTGAGATGGACGATAGAGAGAGGGCTTCTGGCAGCGGCAAACCTGATCTTCGACATCGCCTCACATATACTCGCAGCCCGTTTCGGGATTTATCCTGATTCATATGAGGGTTTGATAGCGGAACTTGGCGAAAGGGATGTTATATCCGGAGGACTTCGTCAGGAGTTAAAGGGCCTTGGCGGACTCAGAAATATACTGGCGCATGAATATATTCGGATTGATCCCGAGGAGGTGTTCAAAGCCTTCAGGAGGGGGCTTGAGGTTTTCCCTCGCTTCGGCGCTGAGATAATCAGATGGATTGAAATGATATCCTCGGGAGATACAGGATGATAGGAGATCTATTCAAACCGATAAGACCGCTTCAAATTCTTCTCTCCTGTCTGATCCCGATGTGTCTCATCCTCAGGCTGTTATCGGCGATGAAGATCGGTATGGGGGTTGAACTTTGGCCGCTTGCCGAAGCGGTTTTGATCCTGATAACCTCGATCATCCTCGGCGTCGCCTTGAGTGGGGATTTAAATGAACTTTCAGGTAAGATTCAAACCCTTCTCCTGTGGGCTTCCGGTTGGGCCTTCGTATCGCTCCTGATCTGGTTGACGATCAACCCATTTGTCGATCTGATGTCCCTTTCATCTATGATTAAACTCCATTTTTTTCTCCTGATTTTATCCCTCGCCTCAGGGTCACTTGGGTTGATGGTCGGTCTGTTCTTCGATGAGCCGGTCTACGGAGCTGGAGCGGCCCTTATCATCGCCGCCCTTTTTATGAGCGCCGTGTTCTGGGTCAATTTCCTTCTCGGCGGATCGTCCGGACATTCCCAATTACTGATTAAATTTGCCATAGATTCCAATCCCGTTATCGTTGCCTCATCTCTGCTTGGGGGTGATCCAATGCATACGAAATATCTCTATGAGATCTCGGAGGTGTCATTTTACAGATTCAGGTATCCCAGAATTCACGTGATAGCGATCGAATACATCGGTGCTTTTCTGATCCTGTGTTCTCTGGCTACGATCAAGCGGCTGTCGACGGGCCGTCGACAACGGAGATTTCTAAAATCTTAAGGAGGTTGCTCGATGAGCACTGTGATTCACGTCACACATGAGGCCGTAAGGAAGATAGGGGGAATAGGGGCGGTGTTACATGGGTTGCTCACCTCCCCGAAATACATCTCAAACATCTCCCGAACCATATTGGTCGGTCCTCTCTTCGATCCGAAGGATCCGCTTGGAGATGGAGAGGTGCTCTACTCATCCCTTGGAGGCATCGATAAGGGCGGATATAAATCGATGTTCAAACCCATTGAGGAGAAGTATCATGTCTGGATCGTCTATGGGAAGCGGGATTTCATCGACAGGATAAGCGATGTGAAAAATGAGGTCGAGGTAATCCTGGTGGACACCTCATCGATCCACATCGATAGGGAGAACTTTTTCAAGGCCAATCTCTACAGGCGATTCGGACTTCAATCGGACAGATATGAACATAGCGATGAGTTCGAGCTTTATCTGAGGATGGCCGAGCCGGCATATGATGCGGTGAAAACGCTTCTTACACCCGACGATGCCCCGTATTTCATCGTCTCTCATGAGTTCATGGGGATGCCCTTCGTGCTGAAGGCACTGGTTGAAAGGGACGACGGGTTCAGAACCATCTTTTATGCCCACGAGGTGGCGACCGTCCGACCGATCGTCGAGGGGAACCTAGGACATGACACCATGTTCTACAACGTCCTCGACAGGGCGATGAGGGAGGGTAAATACATAGGGGATGTTTTCGGCGATCAAAATGGGTTTTTCAAACATGCCCTCATATCCAGGGCGATTCACTGTGACAACATCTTCGCCGTGGGAGATTACGTGGTTAAAGAGCTGCGATTTCTGGGACCGGAATTCTCATCCGTCAATATCGATCTGGTCTATAACGGCGTTCCGGCCTACGAGATCTCCATCGAGGAGAAACTCAGCTCCAGGGAAAAGCTTCAGCGGTATGCCGAAACCCTCCTCGGATTCAAGCCCGACTATGTGTTCAGCCATGTCACGAGGTTAGTGCCGAGCAAAGGGCTCTGGCGCGATCTGAAGGTGTTGAGGCATCTGGACGAGATGTTCGTCGGTGAGGGCAAAACGGGCGTGATGTTCTTCCTCTCGACCCTCATCGGCACCGGAAGAAGCATCGAAGAGGTGCTGAGGATGGAGGAGGAATACGGCTGGCCGGTCAATCATAGGATAGGATATCCCGACCTGGTCGGATATGAGGCCGATTTCTATGTGGGTGTGGAGGAGTTCAATAGGAACTCCAAAGCGATCAAAGCCGTCTTCGTCAACCAGTTCGGCTGGAGCCGCGATCGATGTGGCAGCAGGATGCCGGAGGATATGGAGTTTATGGACATACGTAAGGGTACAGATGTGGAGTTCGGCCAGTCGATCTACGAACCTTTCGGAATCGCCCAGGTCGAGCCGATAAGCTTCGGCGCAATCTGCGTCATAAGCAACGTCTGCGGATGCGCGGGATTCCTGGAAAGGGTAACCTCCGGTGAGGAGGTGCCCAATCTGATCGTGGCCAACTATACCAGACTACCTCAGGAGAAAACGGAGCTGGGCGAGCTGCTTTCCATAGGACTCTACGAGCGGGATGAGATAGAAAGACAAAACAGCCTGGAGGTGGCGGAGAGGATCTTCCACAACCTGCCCAGAACTCCCGAGCAGATGGAGGGGATGATACGGTCAGGCTATCAGATAGGCTCGAAGATGAACTGGGATGTGGTGGTGAGCGATTATTTCCTGCCTGGGTTAAAAAGGGCGCTCTCCATTTAAAAGAGAGTTAAAAGACGCTGGTAATCCCACCGGAAAGTTCCGTCAGAACGACGGCCTTCGTCTGTGGGATTCTGAATCCTACCTATAGTTCCGCAGATTTTGGTTGCCAGATGAAAGGGGGAGAAGGTATCATCTCTAAAAAAAGGAACTGCAAAAGGAGAAAACAAATGGAGATCTTCTTCCCCATAGTGATGATATCCTATCTTATGGAGTTTCGCAACCTCTTTACAAAGCCGAACTGGCTCTACTTCCAAAGCTACATCTTTGCCCTGATGATCGTGACAGGCAACAAGTGCGTCACACGCCTCAAACAAGCCTCCATCTTCGCCGATCGCTCCTT
>JAGGXZ010000228.1 GCA_021162805.1 Candidatus Poribacteria bacterium | reverse complement strand
TTGGAACTTCTAGGTTACTTCGCCGTCCCCGCCGGCGAGAGGGAGGAAGCCGTAAGGGAGGGGATGAATGCGGCGGAGGAGGGAGCGATGTGGCACCCCGTCAAGGCACCCCGGGAGCCTTACGGGATTGGACACATCCCATTCTATCCCTTCATTAAGGAGGTAGCCCAAACTTTCGAGGTTGATAAGCCCATAAGGGCCGTCGCCCCGCATACGCCGACTTGGTTCACAACGGGTTCGGGGTGCACAGTTGAGGTTTATAGGCTTGAGGGCGAAAGGTGGAAGCTCGTGGCGAAGGAACGGTTCGAGGACGTCAAGGACAATTCGTGGCCCTCAGTCGAGTTTCCGCTGCAACCGCCGGGGATTTACAAATGGGTCATCGTCGAGCCGAGGGGTAAAATCGGCGTTTGGGCGAGATGGGGGGATTCCTATCCCGGAGGTCACCCCTTTGTTAACGGAAAACCGGTGGAAGGGTTCGATTTTGAGACACGCGTAATCACGGCGGATGGCGGGATAAAGGAGATCTTCTCCTCCGACGCCCTGCATTTTTCGCTTCCCCTCGGGTGGGGCATGATCGAGGACTGGGAGAAACTCAAAGTCAGAATCGGCTTTGCCGTGGGGAGCTGGAACAACGGCCATTTCCCCTACTACCCCGAATGGTTCTTCCGTCGCTTCCCCGATTGCGCAATGCTGGACCAGGAAGGGAAACCCTTCATGGCAGGGATGTTCGGCAAAACCTGCCCATGGGTCTCCATCTGCCACCCGGCGATCGTCGAGGGGACGAGACGTTATATCCGATCGGTCGTGAGAGCTTTAAGGGATTGTGATGCCGTAGCCTACTGGATCATGGGGGGTGAGTCGCTTTACCCGACCTACTCCTTCCCCGGGAGGTGGGCCGATTACGGTGAAAACGCTATCCTCCACTTCAGGGCTTGGCTTCGGGAACGATACGGAGATCTCGATAGGCTGAACGCCGCCTGGGGCACGAGCTTCCGCTCGTTCGATGAGGTTGAACCGCCGCGGCACCCGAAGCGTGATCTCCCCTCCTTGGACTGGCACAGGTTCAGACTCCATGCGATGGCCGAGAGGTTCAGATGGCATTACGCGGCGATAAGGGCCGAGGACCCGAAAAGGCTCATTCTCACCTGCAACCATGGGGACCTGAGAAGACGTGTGGAACTTGGCGCTGACCCGGCACTTTATGCCTCCGTCTCGGACGGTTTCGAGACGGGCCAGATCATCGTCGGAAACGACCCGATCCTCTTTAACCTGCTTTACTTTCGAATCCTCTCCTCATTCGGAAAGCCTATCTGCCCGGCGAGGTTGGCCTTCAAGTCCCCCGACCCGAGGGCAAGGGGAGGCGGGAGGTCTTTTACCCCTGAGGCGGCAAGAAGATACGTCTACGAATGCCTCGGCTGCGGCGCCTGGCATGTGGGGCTGGTTCAGTGGTCAGGTTCCCTCCCCGACGGCGAGTGGGGGATAAAGGGCACACCCGCCCAGGCCGAGGTGCGCAGGATCTTCTCTGAAATTCGGGAAATTCGCCCCTGGCTCGATTGCTCCTGGCCCGTAAAACCCAATGTGGCGTTTTACCTATCAGGGGCGACCTGGACCCTTTACGGCTTCAGGCCCACATGGCTGGAGATCCATCGAGAACTGGTCTGGAGGCACATCCCCGCCGATTTCATCTACGATATGCAGCTTGCAAGGGGCGATGTCCGTGACTATGAAGTGCTCGTCTCGCTCGACAATCCCATCGTGCCGGATGGAACATTACGAGGGATTGTGGATTTCCTCAGAGACGGCGGTACACTGCTTGTCAGCGGTGAGTTCGCGGAGCTGGACGAAAATCTGAAGCCGAGGCGGAAGGTGGAGCTTCCCGGTGAGGTTGTGAGGCCCGGGTCCGACCTCCTCCATAAGATAAGCCGTTTTCGACCGCTCAGACTGAATGTTGAACCGGAGGAGAAACCCGTTCTCCTGGAAGATTTCAGGACCGTGGGGTGGAGGGAACGAAACTTAGCCGACGATATGAGCGGAAAACACTCCCTCGGCCAGACGGTGAGGATTCCAGCTCCAGCGCGCTCGATCCTCATCTCGACGCCGACATATCTCAAAACGTGCGATAAGTTCGGCTTCATCCTGAGAGTTAGACTTGACGGGCCGGGAGGATCGATCGTCGCCGAAAAACGCGTCAGTCCGCCTATCGGCGACAACGCCTGGCACGAGCTGAAAATCCCGCGTCGTGATCCCGCAGGGACGATTTATTACGTCGAGGTCGTCCCCGATCCCGGACTTCCTCCGACAACCCTTGGCTGGTGGGGGAGGAAGGATGACATCTATCCCGGCGGGACCGCCTTCGTTGACGGAAAGCCCGTCCCTTATGATAGGGAAGTCATCCTCAAGATCGAGAAACCACTACCGGATATAGCTGCTGTGGAGTCGTTTCTGCTTTCAGACGGGATGAATCCCGCCGTGGTATTGATAAACGTCACGGATGGAGATGTCAAAGTGGAGGGTGAGCTTGACGAATCCCTCCTGTCCGACGGGCCGGA
>JAGGXZ010000227.1 GCA_021162805.1 Candidatus Poribacteria bacterium | reverse complement strand
TTGAGGAACCCCCTCCTTTCTATCCCATTGCGGCAGATAGACCAAGGCTCCCGGCCGCTCTATGAGCCGAAGCCTACCAATTGTGTTCGTTCTTATTTCCCTTGAGTACGGGCGAAAGATTTTTCGCTCGCACTTTGGCATTCCTGCCTCTCCCTTTCGAGGTTAAGGTGCACCTCGGCAATGCGACGGTTTTGCCAGACAGGGCTGGTGCGACACCCTGTCATGCTTACTCGCCAAGCGAGAACCGTTCACGTAGGCAACCACCAACAGAGGTTAAGGCTAAGGTTGAGATTCTTCTTAACCTTAACCTAAACCTTAACCTGTTCTTAAGAAGCCCTGTGTGCGGAGGAGGAACGAGGAGAAAGGAACCGGGAACGAGGAGATAAAAATCCTCGTTCCTCGCTCCTAGTTCCTCGTTCCTTCTTCGACACACTTTCGGTCAACTGCTGAGGGGCTTCTTATTGGTAATCGACGCCAGTTTACCAGGTACATAAATTATACCAACCCCAACCTCGTTTTTCAAGCAAGTATTGTAGGGGCGCAAACCCCGCGCCCCTACATCAGCGATGTCACTTTTTCCCTTTAGTGGAGATATAATACTGGTAGACGAGGGCGTATCGCTGCGTAGCGTAGTCCAGAGCTTTTATAACGCTGTCGCTATCGGGTATGATCTGTTTTCCGGTGGTCTTATCCACATACTTCGTTCTCAGTGCCTCGTAGGCCTTCAGGGCTTTTTCCCAATCCTCCATCAGCTCGTAGGCGGTTCCAACCTGGATGTATGCGATATCGGCGGAAGTTGTATTCGGATATTTCTGGATCAGGTTCTCGAAGTATTTGGCCACTTCCAGGGCTTTCTTCTTCTGAGCCTCGCCTTTCAGTCGCTTGGCCTCATCCAGCATGTCCAACCCTTTGCTGTAGATATCATACGCAACAGCTTCCTCGGTATCCCTCAGGAATCCCTCCGCCTGTGCCTTAACCCGCGGGTCAACGTTGGGAACCTGTAGGGCCTTTCTGTACATCTCGATCGCCTTCTCGTAGAGCTGTATGCGCTTGTCAACTCCGACGTCAGGCTGAATGGCGTCGTTATAATACTTGTTCCCGACGTTGATATAGGCCTCGCCGGCATATTTGCTCGTCGGGTATTTCGCGACCAGCTCTTCGTTGAGGGCGTATACCTTATCCGTGTACTGCTTCTTCTTGTTCGGATCATCCGTCTGATTGGCGAGAATCTGATAGCAGGCTGCCATGGCGTAGAGGGCATCAGCCGCAGCGGGGTTGTTCGGATAGTTGTCAACGACCTTCCTATATTCCTGAAGCGCCTTCTGGTAATCCTTCATGGCGAAGTACGCCTCGCCGGCCTGATACTGCCATCGCCCTGCATCGGGTTCATTCGGCCATCGTCTAACCATATCGCTAAACACCTGAGCGCATTTGGCGAAGAGGGCCATGTTCAACTGGTTAACCCTCGCCAGCTGGAAGTACACCGTTCCGAGATATGACATGGCCGTCTGAAGCTCCTTCTTGAGTTCATTGTCGGTCTTGGGATCGCCGAAAAGGCCCTGATCGGCGTATTTAACGTAATTCTCGAGCAGCGGTCTTGCGGCTTGGTGATCTTTCGTATATCCCAGGGCGTAGTAGGTCTGACCGGCCTGGAAGAGGGCGAAGCGCAAGAACTTTATCGCCTCTTTGGGAGCGGTCTCCACCGGCTGGATTAGCTCGGCGACCTTCGCATAGGCGGCGGCCGATTTTCTGGCGGCGTCGGTATAGCTGTTATACGCTTCCGTGCCGGGGGTGTTTCCTCCTTCCTGCTCGTAGTATTTCCTGGCCAACTGTGAATAGAGATATCCCACCTGATATTGAGCTTGAACCTTTTGGAGCATGGAGGATTTAGGAGAGCTCAGAACTAACTTCGCTATGCGCTCGGCCTCCGTGATCGCCTTTTCAAGATCGCCCTGTTTGTAGTAGATATCGGAGAGCCTCACGCTGGCGTCTGAGACCATCGCCTTGATGTTGGCGTCTTTGGAGTCGGAGAACCCTTTGATGAGGGCATCGAACATCATCGAGGCGTTCTGCATGTCCTTGAGCTTGTTGGCGTAGATCAACCCCATCCTGTAGTATGCGGAAGCGGTGAAAGCCGGATCGATGTTCATCTGAGCTACCTGCTTATAGGCATCCACGGCTGCCTGATAGTCGCCGAGGTTGGTCTCGTATACGTTCGCCATCGAGATAAGGGCCTGAGCTTTGATCTTATCGTCCTTGGCGTTGCGGACTATATATTGATACTCCACAACGGCCTCCGGATACTGCTTGGTGGCGAAGTAGAGCTTAGCGAGTTCCGTATGTGCTGCGTAGATGATGTTTTTCCTGTCCGCCTTTGTGATCTTGCCCTCCTGTGAGACGACCTTTTTAAAGGCATCGATCGCATCCTGGTTCTGATTCAGCTTCTCAAGCGAGAGGCCGAGGGTATAGTTGACGCTGACAAGCATGTCAGGATCGAGCTTGTATTTGCTGAGAGCGGCTCTTGCCGTCTGAGCTGCGGTATCATAGTTGCCGAGTTTGTAATAACAGACAGCAACCTGATAGAGCGCCAGGGGCGCAAGCGAGCTTTGCGGGAACATGTCCGCGACCTTCTGATACTCAGGGATGGCCTCCTGATACTTTTTGGCCTCAAAGAGCATGTGACCGATCTTCAACTGTGATCTGGCTTTCGTCTCCGGATCGGCGGTTCTGCTCTGAACGACCTTCCTCAGGCTGGCTATGAGGGCATCGGCGCCGACCTCCGTCGAGCCGGCTTTCTCGGCGGCGTAAACCTTCAACAGATTAGCATTGGCCACGACCTTCTGCGTCCTCTCGTCCTCTTTATCGGCGAAGTTGGAGTTGATGTAATCGCATATCTCGATGATCTTGGCCCATTGAGTCTCATCGCCCATCTCGCCGAGCTCCTTGCGCGACTGGGCTATGCCGAAGTAGGCGTCGGCAACGTTGTTGCTGTTGGGATAGTTGTCTATCAGCTTCTGGAAGGCCTCGATCGCCTTCAGCAGGTTCTCCTTCGTCCTGGGCTCTATGCTGTAGTAACACAGTCCGACCAGATACTGAGCCTCATCGGCGTATTCGCTGTCGGGATACTCCTTGACGATACGCTCATACTGTTGAATGGCCTCCAGATATCTCTTGCTATGTCTGAGGAGATCGGCCAGTTTGATCTCCGCCATCGTCTTGGTGTCCTTGTCAAAGTGTGGATCGGCTATGATCTTCCTGTAGTATTCAATCCCCTGATCGGTTTTACCCTCGGTGATGTAGGTCTCGGCGATGAGAAGCTGAGCCTTCTTGTAATTGGGACTGGAGGCGGGTATCTCCGAGTATATCCTTCGGGCGTTATCCCAGTCCTGGAGTTTCTCATAGGTAAGGCCGAGGTTCATCAGAGAGTTTTCAACCACAGTGCTCCTCTCAGGGAAGTCGTGGCTCATATCGAAGTTTCTGTAGAACTTATCCAGCACCTGTTCGTATGCCTTGGCGCAGCTTCTGAGGGCCTGGGTGTCTTTGAAGTCCTGGGCCTCAGCGATCTTGTAATAGCTGAGGGCCTCCTGGAACTTGGAGACGCACTTGATCAGGTTGAACTTCGGCAGCTCCTTGTAATCTGTCCACGTCTTGGCGTATTCCTGTATGGCCTGTTCGTATCTGTTGATCGCTGAATCGACCTTCCCCTGTTTGATATCGTTTTCCGCCAACTCGAAGTATATATCCCCGAGTTTCATCTGCATCTCGGCCGCCTGCAGGTCGAAGTCCTCATCGTTTTTGCGCTCAGCTATAAACTGCCTTGCCAGTTTCTCCAGTTCCTCGTATCTCTTGAGCTTACTCAAACTCCAGAGCATCCCGTACATCGCGTAAGGCATTATGGGATCTTTCGGGAATTTGTCCACCGCTTTCTTGTACCATTCCAGCGCTTTCTCATAATCACCCAACTGATAATACGCCTCTCCGACCTGGAAGGTGGAGTACGGCTCATACTCGCTCCCCGGGTAATCTTTCAGCACGACCTGATATGCCTGAACGGCGTTCTTCCAGTCCTTCATCTTCATGTAGCATTCGCCGATTTTGAACTTAGATGGTTGGACGAAGGAGCTATTGGGATAATCCTGGATGACCTTTTGGTATGCCGCCAAAGCGCTTTCATAATCCTCCTGGTCGAAGTAGTTTTCGCCGATGTTGTACTGTATCTCGGCTTTCAACCTCGGATCATCCGTGCTTTCCAGTGCGAGCTGATAGTTCTGCAGGGCGCTCTCGTAGTCCTTCTGGCGGGTGTAGATGGTTCCCATGTCGAAGTAGGCGGCGGTGATGTAGCGGCTTTCGGGATAATCCGTGACGAACTGGGCGTATCTGGAGAGGGCCTCGTCGTCCCTGTTAAGCATCATAAGACAGTACGCCGCCTTATATCTCGCCTCCGGTATAAGCTGTCTCTGCTTTGGGAACATCTCGGGTGTGATCTTGTCGAACTCCTGATAGGCCATCTCCCAGTTCTTCTCCTTCATGTAGGACTGTGCAATGCGGTATTGGGCGTCATCTCTGAACTTGGAGTTTGGGAACTCGTCCACGATCACCCTGAACGCCTTTCTCGCCTCCTCATACCTTTCAAGTTGATAGTTGAGCACGCCGACCGAATACCATGCGTTCTCGACGTTTGTGCTGCTTGGGAAGTTGGCGATCAGCTCTCTGAACTTCGGCTCGGCCTCCTCATATCTCTCCATCTTAAACAGCACGTGTCCCCACAGGAATGTCACGGCCTCTTTATGTTTTGGGACGATCGCCTTGGCATAGACCTCCTTGATGTACTTAAGCGCTTTATCATAGTATGTCAGATCGCCCGTCGTATCACCAAGCTTGGCATAGCAGAAGGCGATCTTATACTTGGCGAGACTATCGAAATCTTTATCGATGACCTCGGTGTTAACGCCCCACTTCTTCGATTCACCCAAGGCTTCGTTATATTTAGTTATAGCATCCTCATATTTGCCCTCAGAAAGCAACTGCTCGGCCTCTTCATAAAGGACCTTGACTTTCTGAGAGCTTCCGCTGGGCCAAAGCATCACGACGGCCAGGACTATCCCGGCTATCACACCCAAAACTTTCAGATTCATACTCTCTGCCTCCTTGATCTGGTTTGTTTAGTTTAAATCTCCTATTGAGACGTTAGCGAAGGCCGCATCGGTATCGGCGTATATCATGGATCTAAGCAGGCTTTTCTCGGATAGCCTGCTTTCCCTGGGCTTAGGGGAATCGGAAAGCCAGACCCTGCTGGGGGAGGATAACGCTATATCCTTGAGTTTGAGCTCCGGCGCAGGTATACCATCCGACCTCGGGAGGTCATCTCCCTCGGGAGGTTTGCTCAGATCGATATCACCTACAAGTGTCAGCACGCCATCCTTAATCTGAACCGACTTGAGATTGATCATCACCCCCATCACCTGGAACCGGCCCTTGTCCTTTCTAAGTATAAGCCCCGTCTTGTAGTCAGCGGTGATCGGTCGGTTTGAGTACCTCGGCACCTCAATCGCCAGGAAAGGGGCTTTTTCGGAGCTCAGAGATCTCTGGATGGTGTTGAAGAGTATCTCATCGACTGAAGGGCGAAACAGAGTCCTGTCGACAATCAAAGAGAGTAGGATCAACGCCAGCGTAACGACGACATACTTGATCTTCCACGATATCCCCCACCCTTCCAGCGTCTCTCTAACCGATCTCAGCCCCCGCATAAGATAAAGCTTAAATCCGGTGTGAACCGCCACCTCCTCGATTTCAGCCGTTATCCCCGACCAGAGTTCATCGAAATGCGATTCAGACGGCATAGGAATCTCCTCCTCCCTAACCAGCTCAACTGTCCTACGCAGCTCCTCGATCTCCCGGCGGCACCGTTCACATCCGGATAGGTGGGCCGATATAGCCACATGAAGTTCAGGGGGAAGATCCCCATCTATGTATTCTGAAAGAAGTCCTCTAACGGTTCGGCATCTCAATCTCATGTCTCATATCCCCGTCTCAACAAGGGGTTTTAAAATCCTCCTGAGCTTTTTCCTAGCATAGTGAAGGCGAGATTTCACGGTGCCCTCAGAGCACCCCAATATCTTCGATATCTCCGCGTGGGTGAGTCCCTCGACGTCGTGTAGTACCACCACGGCCCTGTGATCGGGCGAGAGTTTCCTCATGGCTTGAGATATCGCCCGTCTGAGCTCATTCCTTTCAAGGCATCTCCCGGGATCATCGGATGAGCGTTTCGTCGGCGGGATCTCCCCTTCCGGCACGTCATCAAACGGTTCTTCCCTCCTCCTCTCCATCTTTCGGAGATGATTGAGAGCGGAATTAACCGCTATCCGGTATATCCAGGTCTCGACGTTCGATTCTCCTCTGAAACGGGATATCGACTTGAAAACTTTGATGAACGTCTCCTGCGTCACATCGCTGGCGTCATGATGGGATCTGGTTATTCTATAGGCGACGTTATACACCATGCGCCTGTATCTCTCGAACAGCACGCCGAGTGCCTCGATATTCCCCTCAAGCAGGCTTTCTATCAGGGTTGTATCGGTCACCAGCTCTTCCATCGCTCGTCGTATTAGACACCGCTGGAGTTAAAATCGTTCAAAATTTTATCCTGATGGCCGAGAGCTCGGTTCCCTCGCTCCCCTTTTCCTTCGGGGGTTTTAGGTTCGGTATCCTCGGCTCGTTCCGATCGATAGATCTCGTATGAAGCCAGTCCCACACTCCCACAAGCAGTGCCATCCCGACAGCACAGGCCTGGATGGCGTGCCAGTCCCCATTTGATAGATCTGGCGACACCTCTCCCTGCCTCGCCATCTCAACCAGTCTGACGATCAGGTAGCTGTGGATGGAGGTAAACGGCAGTGAGACGAGGGTGATTATCTCAAACCGGCGTATAGTGCCTTCGGAATACTGATACTGAGCCGACTGATCCTCCTGAGCGAAGGATAGATTGAGTGACGAGGCTATGATGATAAAGGTGAGGGCTAGAGCGATTGAAGCGCTACGCATTGATATCCCTCCACTTTTCTTCATCCTCTTTCACCTTTCTAAAGCCGAGTCTATATGCTAGGAGGATAGCCCCGATGCATACGGAAGCATCCGCCAAATTAAAGGAAGGCCACCACCTGAGGTCAACGAAATCCACGACATATCCAAGCCTCACCCTATCGATAAGGTTTCCCAGAGCTCCTCCCAGGAGGAACCCCAGGGAGATCCTCATCCACACATCCTTCCGATATGCCTTGTAGTAGAGAAATATGAAGACGATCGCGAGGATAGATATCGGTATCAAAAGCCAGCTCAATCCCCTCATTATGCCAAAGGCAGCGCCTCTGTTCGCCACATGGCTGAGATATAGGAATCCGGGTATGATCGGCTTTGATTCCCAAGGCTTAAGGTTCGACCGCACGATCCACTTTGCGATCTGATCCAGCACCGTTATGGGAATCGCTATGGCTAAAAGCAGATAAATTCGTTTCATCTTTCCCCCATCCATCCCAGAGGCATCATCTGCATGAAGATGGAACTTCCCCCATTTTCAGGGTTCATCTCCAACCATATCCTCTCCGCCATAAAGGGTGTTATGGGCGCCCATAGTTTAAGGAGATCGACGGATATCTCCTTCAGCAGGGTGAGAAAGACCTTTTCCTTCCGGGCGCTCTCCAGATAAGAGCCGATTCGATCGAACGTAAAACGCGACAGCTTCTCTATCGCCTCCTCTATCCTAAGCGACTCATACATGCTCATAATCTCTCCCGCCAGGATGTCAAAATCCGTCAGGAGGGATCGAGCATCGGGATTAATTTTGGCGAAGTCGAATTCCCCTTCAATTCCTCTTGTCATCTCCAGGATCTTTTCGAACAGACCATACAGGTTTCCGACCATCTCTACCGCCCTTGAACGGCCTATGAAAAATGAAAGTCTCCCGATATCGCCGCTCCTGAGCTCATCGTGGATATCTCGCCCCTCTCCCCGTTCCGGCGGGTTAACGGGGAGGATGATAGGTGAGATCAGAGCATCATCATACAGCAGTTCCATCAGCTTCTTCAGCATAGGAAGCCATCTTTCCATAACAGGTGAGGGTTCGATTATGAGGTCGATTACGTTCACCCTGTCCCTGCGCCTGCTAAGCTTATACGCCTGGTTAACGGCAAAGGCGAAAATCGGCGCAACCGTTCCTTCGGCTTTATGGAACTCACCGCAGCCGCATCTCTGACATGAGATCTCCTCCGGCAGGATTTCCCCCGGATCGAGTCTGAACCACGAGTCCACCCCGCGTCTGTTGAGCGAATTCCTTATATGCTTCCCTATCTTCTCGGAGAGAACCGGTCCCTCGCATCTGTTACAATAGATAACGAACATCGGCACACCCCATAGCCTTCCAAGGGATATGGGGTATGAATTGAAAAACCACTGGACGGAAGGCTTAAAGATGGTCTGCTCTCCACAGCAGGGACACAATAGCACCGGCGCTTTCCTCCTCGACTCGGCGATCAGATATCCTCTTCCCCTAAGCTCATCTCGGATCAATTCCTCCACGGAATCGAACCTCGACTCACACAGATCTCCCGTCAGTTCGTTCAGCCTGCCCTCATCATCAACGATCGGGGTTATTTCGAGACAGTGCTCCAGAGCTATGAAATAGTCCTCTGGGCTATGAGCGGGCGATATGACGGAGAAGCCGCCCTCCCCTTCTTCATCCCATGAATCGGTGAGAATCACCGGCATCTCCCTGCCGGTTATCGGATGATCGCAGATCACCCCTTGAAGTTCATCCGGATCGATCTCCTTGATAGCTTTTGGCCGTAGCTTCCTGATCCAGGGCGAAGAGGCCAAATCCACGTAGACCCCATCCTCACATAGCATCGCTACGTATCTTCCATTCCGAGCTACCACGGCGCTTGATCCGAGGAAGATCCACATCTCCCTCGAAAAAGCGATCAGATATACCTTTCTTCCAAATCTTTCGAGCCCTTTCAAAAGGGGCAATCTTACATAGGCGGAGATCGATTTTCTGATCCCGAAAACAGACTCCTTGGGGTCTACAGGTTCCTGGCATATCACACACCAATGCAGAGATTTAACCTCATTTGAGAGATAGCCTCCATCATATAGACAACCTATAGCTTCCGCCGTTCTCGAGGCGAATTTCGACTCCAGGGAAGGTTTTTCGTCCCAATCTGAGATGATACCGAGCCTCTTGAACGTCGGTGTTATCCCCTCTATCAGCTCAAAGGCCTTTTCCCGACACGCTTTTCTCAACTTTCGCATGTCGATCTTTCCGTCTCTTCCCCTGATCGCATCGCCCTGCTCGTCCAGAACGCTCTTTTCAACTCTGGGATCGAACACGTTCCATTGAGGCGAGCAGATCACGTTGAACCCCGTCATGGATTTGTACCTGAGGTATACGTCTCTGGTTATCCTCGCGGCGATGATCTCATCCGTTATGCCACAGACCGGGATCGGCGCCTCATGGACGACATATTTAAGCCCGTGAGGTGTCTTTTGAGCCAACTTCTTATGTATCTCCATCTCTTCCCATCTTTTCAGTATTTTCTCCTCCGCCTTCATCATCTTCGTGATGCTCCATGAGGGTTGTCTCATCGAACTCCTCCTCGTCCTTGCGCCGCCTTTCCATCTCCATAAGCAGTTCGTAATGTGTCTGTAGGAGGGCTCGATATTCGGCGATAAATCGCTCTTTGAGGTTTTTAAGCCTGTTTATCTCCTCCCTTATCCTGTTGGCTTTCTCCTCCGCCTCCTGAATTATCCTCTGTGCCTCGAGCTTGGCCTGATTGATTATGATTTCGCTCTCCCTCTGAGCTGCCGTTTTTGCGCTTTCCTCGAATTTCTGGACGGAGAGCAACGTCTCACGCAGGCTCTCCTCCTTTTTCCTATACTCCTCTATCTTCTCCTCCAAAGCCGCGATCCTGCTTTTAAGCATGCTGTTTTCACGCGTCATCTGCTCGAAGCTCGCCGCCACCAGCTCGAGGAAGCTCTCCACCTCATCGGGATCGTAACCTCTGAAGCTCCTCTTGAACTCCTGTTGATAGATATCTAAAGCGGTCAGCATAGATCCGACCCCCCTAAACGATTTAAATTATGATTCTATCGATGGTGATAAGTATAAAGATGGCTATAAGAGGCGATATGTCCACACCTAGCCTTCGAGTTAGGGGATAGACCAGCCTTCTGATCGGTCTGAGCACCGGCTGAGTAAGTCCCGTTGTGATCGAGTATATCCTCCTGATCGTGACGTTATACGATGCGAAGGCGATCCAGGAGAGGATGGCGTTTATCACCAATATCCAGATATAAAGGTTGATGACGAGATGTATCAACTCAGCCAACGTTCTATATAACATCTCACCCTCCGAGTTCTTCCGATCTTCTAGCGGCGGCGATCACAGCCCTCATTATCGCTGCCCGAACGCCGCTTGATTCCAGTTCGAACAACCCCATTGCGGTTGTGCCGCCGGGGGAGGTAACCTTGTTTCTAAGTAGAGCGGGATGTTCTTTCGTCTCGGAGATCAGCCTTGCCGTCCCCAGCACGGTTTGGATCGCCAGAGTCGCAGCCTCCTCACGCGGGAGGCCGAGCTGAACTCCCGCGTCGGCCAGGGCCTCCATCATCAGAAATACGAAGGCCGGTCCGCTTCCGCTCAATCCCGTTACGGCGTCCATCATCTTCTCCTCGACCACGATCGCATCGCCCACAGCCCGGAATATCTTCAGGGCGAAATCCAGATGTTCCTTCGAGGCGAATCTGCCGGGACATATAGCGGAGGCAGCCTCACCGACGAGCGCCGCTATATTCGGCATAACTCTGACAACCGGAAGCTCGTCCCGGAAAAACGACTCCAGCCTGCTTGTTTTCACCCCAGCGGCTATGGATATGAGGAACTTCGGCGGTTTCATATGCCTTGCAAGCTCCGGTAAAACCTCCGGGACGTTTTGAGGTTTAGCCGAATACAGAACGGCATCCGAGGGATCAACCAGATCAGCTATGCTCGAAACGCCCTTAACACCAAGTTCAACCGCCAGTCTCTCAACTTTCTCCCTCACCACATCATATATTGAGATCTGAGAGGCGTCCAGGACCTTCCCCTTTAAAACGCCTCTGAGTATCGCCTCTCCCATGTTGCCCACGCCCAGGATTCCAAGTCTCATCACCAATACCTCGGCTTGAATTTCTCATCGTTGAGAATCTTAGCTGTCTCGCCGCTTTGACCTATGACGAAAAGGCCGTTTCTATAGGCGAACCTGTCCGCTCCCTCCTCGATCACTATCCCTGC
>JAGGXZ010000226.1 GCA_021162805.1 Candidatus Poribacteria bacterium | reverse complement strand
GGTCGGTTACTCATCGTAGAAATATACGGGTCTCCTGACTCTCTGTGTGCGCTAAGAGCTGGATGGTAAAGGCTCACTCCAGAGTCTACAACGGCTACATCCCATGTGCCATCTCCCGTATAACCATAATACCAAAATTGATCGGCGCCGATGGCTTCAGCGGTATCATCTAGCTCCGGTTGTCCTTCATGATCTACACTTATCCGGGCCACATCAGGGTGGTTCGCTAGTTGAGTGAGAGCAGATGAAGGAATCTCAACCCCTAACACATTGACGAAGCTCACCTGGGCATAGACGTGTCCCTTAAGAATATCAGTAACGAACCGCTTAACTCTATCTTGCTGAGGTTGGATCTGAGGTTTAATCCTTGCATAAATAGCCCGACGCATTTCATCCAACAGCGCGTCGCGCTTTCTATTTATATCTTTGAGTCGCTCTCTAATAGGTTGAGGGATTATGTCCTTACTGATCTTAAACGGCTGAATGAGTTCCCGAACCTGCTGGGAGAGACGATCGAATTCAGGTTGGAAGACTTGCTTCTCCGCAAGTGCTATCTGGTGTCCCGGTTGATGAGTGAGAAACACTTTGAGCTTCAGAAGATTTTGATTCTTCGCAAGTTCAAATACCTCCTGATCGACGGTTGCTCCGAGAGCAGCTTCGAAAGCCACCCCAGTTGTGAGAAGTAAAACCAAGGATATAAGCGAGCAAAACCTACAAAATGTTAATCTCGTCATGATACCCCTCCTTTTTATCTCGCTTACCGTTAACTTTTGGTACTATTTTGGAGAGCACCCTCATTTTCGTCTGGAATTATACCATTACGGAAAAAAAAAACGCAAGTAGATGCTCGACCCTACAGCCCTGTCAAATAAACACAGCTTCCAATGAGCAAACAAAGCCATCTGAAAAGAGAGCGTCAAACTCTCACTGAGCCTCACTCCGAAATTTGTGCCGATGTCAACTGGGACGGCAATCCATATAAGCTGCGGGGAGGAAGGGGAGGAAGGAGTGAAAACGACGGCGCCTTCTTCCTTTTGCCGTATTGGATGGGAAGGTATCATGGGTTAATTCGGTGAAGCGGATTGCATATTCAATATTTAGCAAACTCTGTGAAAGTCGGTTCATAATCCTCCAACCTGATAGGCGCTGAAAAACCCTGATTTTGCCTGTTCTCATCCGCCATCCCAAATGGCATGTTAATTGCTTTAATCGATGTTGACGATTTTAATCAGTTCAAAATCTTAAACATCAGATCGAACGGGGTGGAAAGATGAACAGGGGGTTCATAGGGGTACAGACGCTGGAATTGCCTCATAACGCTCCCCAGCTTTACAGGGAGATCCTGGAAGCGGTCGGGAGACATCACAGGACTTTGAACTATCTGGAGATCTCGTTCGCCCCCTCCGATCGCGGATGGTACCTCTTCGTCAAGCGAATGATAGATCTCACCTTTGGGTTAATCGGGATCATCCTCTTAGCTCCTCTCTTCGCTCTCATCTCGCTGTTGATCAAGATCGATTCGAGGGGATCGGCCCTTTATCTCCAGGAGAGGGTCGGGGAGAACGGCGAGATATTCAAGATCTATAAGTTCAGGACCATGATCGCCGATGCCGAGAAAAAGACAGGGCCGGTCTGGGCGAGTGAGAACGACCCTCGCCTTACGAGGGTGGGCAGGGTCATAAGGAAGCTCAAGCTGGACGAGTTACCTCAGTTGATTAACCTCATCAAGGGGGACATGTCCCTGGTGGGACCGAGGCCCGAAAGGCCGCCTTTCGTCAACCTGTTTGTGACGACCATACCGGGCTACATGCATAGGTTGAAAGTTAAGCCCGGGATCACGGGATTAGCACAGATCAGGAACGGATATGATAGGTGTGCGGAGGATGTGATCCGCAAGCTCAGATTTGACCTCGCCTATATAAAAAGGATGTGTCTCATCATCGATCTCAAGCTTCTCGGACAGACTTTACTCTATCTCGCCAAACCCGTCTGACCCTTCATCTCTTCCCCCTCGTGCCGGGGCCATAAAAGCCCCGGCATCTTTATCTCCCTTCAAGCACGATTTTAGCCATCTTAAGCGTGCGAGCCGCGAGATCTGAGATACGGCTGTTATCGAATCCCATCACGAAGCTACGCACCGTATCGTTGAGAGGATCGATCCATTCGGAGGGAAGTCTCTTCGCCCCCAAAACGGCGCCGATTATCGAGCCGGCGGTGGCGCCGTTACAGTCGGTATCCCATCCCCCCATCACGCTTATGCTCACCGTCCTGGCGAAATCCCCTTCGCCGTAAAGCAGACCGAGGCATACGACGGCGGCGTTGTTTATGGTATGCACCCCGTGGTAATGGCCGTATCTCTCGTTCACCCTCTCCCACGCCTCCTGCCACGTCCGACACTCCCCCCTCCATCTGATCGTGTTCTCTATCGCCTCAGCGAGCCTGCTTTTGGCGGGGATTTCCGAAAGCCCCACCCTTATGATCTCCTCGATATCGTCCGTTACGAAGGCGGCGGAGAGCATGGCGGCCACGAACATCTCGCCGTATATCCCGTTTTTAACGTGCGATAGCATCGCGTCTCTGAAGGCAAATTCCGCCCCCAGCTCCGGATATCCGGGCGTGACATACCCCCAGCAATCGGCTCTGATCTGAGCGCCGATCCACTCGCGATAGGGATTTCTGTATGTGGCCGACTCGGGCGGCTGAAGGCCCATCACCAGATTCCTGTAGGCGACCCGTTCGGCGGTGTAAACCATGTGATATGGGAGTCGATCCAGCCATGCTCGGGCCACATCCGTGGTGGTGAAATCGGGGCCATGGGATTCGAGTATGTGGAGCCCCATGATGGTGTAGTCGATATCGTCGTCACGTTCCATCCGCTTGACCCTGCCCCTCATACAGCCGTGATTTTCGAGATGTTTGGGAAATCCATCCGGAATGGGAACCAGGACGGGGAAATAGTAATCCAATGGATAGGCATCAGCCAGCTTCAGATACTCCTCTATCCTGGATCTATGCCATCCCTCGACCGGTTTCCCCAGGGTGCAGCCGGCACATCTGCCAAGCCACGCGCCATAGATCTTATCCAGGAGATAATCCTCGCTGAACCGTTTCTCCATACGCCTGGGCCCATCGGGTCTCTGAGCTTTTATCTCATCCAGGGTTGAAGGCTCGATATACGGGAAATCATCCCTCACGGGAAGCGATTCCAGCTCACGAAGGATCTCCTCCAGTTCGGCGAGGTCCTCCCTGGAGGATGCGTTAAACCTCGCCTCCACCTCGCTGATATCGCATCCCTCCTCTTTTCTCTGTCTCATCTCATCGGAGATTAACCTGATAAGATCGTTAAGGTTGGTCATAAGCTTTACCTCGTTCGCTCATATTATCGTTAAGTGTAGCAGAGATTTTTAAAGCTACCGTCCGCCGCTTATAGGTCATTTATCGTCATTTGTAGTCATTAATGACGGCGAAGCCGATTGGAAAACGTTAAAACGTTGAACGTTGGAACGTTAAACGTTCTAATGACGGCGAAGCCGAATGGCATAATGACTACAAATGACAGCTGATCTATGGACGGCGGACAATTGGCCATAGATAGTACGGGCGAAAAATCTTTCGCCCCTACTCAAGGGAAATAAGAGCGATGACTATAAATGCCGTTGGAACGTTAAGCGTGCTAACGTGCAACGTGCTTTTCCTGGCTCCTATGTATCTCGACGGAGACGTGATCGAGAACCCCCGGGATAGGCGGGGAGAGTTTTTTCACCCTGACCGTTACCCCTTCGATGTCGAACTGGTTTAATATCTCGGCGGCGATCTGCTCGGCGATCGATTCGAGCAGCTTGAACCTCATCCCGGTTCCTATCTTGAGGACCAGATTGTAAACTTTGGTATAATCCACCGTGCGCTTCAGATCGTCGCTCAGCCCCGCTTCCCTCAGGTCCAAGAAGAGATCGACGTCCACGGCAAACCTCGTGCCGAGCTCCGTCTCCTCCGGAGAAACCCCGTGATAACCGTAGAACTGTATCCCATGGACGGATATCTTATCCAATTACCACTCCCCTTCACTCCGGCGGATTGGCCGGATAGGTGTAGATCTTGCCTTCATAATTGAGGAAATATCGATTGATGCGCATCGGGAAGATCCGGCGAACCTTCTCTATGCTTTCGACATCCACATCTTCGAGCAGCTCTGCCGGCTGCTCGCCTGTCGTGATACTTTGGCTCAGAAGCCTCTTCCATTTGCTCATATCCTCCACCTCGGATCACAATACCCTGCATATGACGAACTTCAGGTATCTCGTCTCGGAACAGTTTGGGGCGACGGGATGATCCCAGGGCTGTGATCTGATATCCAGGAACTGAACCTGCCTCCCCGCCTTTCTGGCCGAGACGGCGAGCATATTGAGAAACGTCCCCTCGCCCACATGTTGGGTGCAGGATGAGGTGGCGAGTATTCCTCCCTCTCTGATCAGCCTTATGGCGCGGGTGTTTATCTCCCTATATCCCCTCAGGGCCGCCCGGACGGCATCCTGACTTTTGGCGAAGGCCGGCGGATCGAGGATGATGACGTCGAACCTCTCGCCATTTCTGTCCATATCGTAAAGCTTATCGAAGGCGTCGTTCACCTCAAAGCTGCACCTATCCTCCACCTCGTTCAATCTGGCGTTATGGTAACATAGCTCCACGGCTCTCTCGGCCAGATCCACCCCCAAGACCTCCGCTCCCCTCTTAGCGGCCATCATCGAGAAGGCTCCAGTATAGCAGAAACAGTCCAAAACTCTATCGCCCGGATTGATGAACTTTCGGAGAGCACGGCGGTTCTCCCTCTGATCCAAGAAAAAACCCGTCTTCTGTCCCTTCCAGGGATCGACGATGAGGGTCATATCGTCCTGGCGAATCGTTATGAGTTCAGGCACCTCACCCCACGCAACCCCCACGACCGGTTTAAGTCCTTCGGGACGCCTGGATTTCGGGTTGCTTTTCTCGAAGATGCCCTTAGGGTTGAAGATCTCGATCAAGGCTTTGAGTATCATATCCCGCCTGATCTCCATCCCCAGCGTCAAAATCTGGATCACCAGATAATCGCCGTATCTGTCCACCACAAGGCCGGGCAATCCATCCGCCTCGGCGTAGACAACCCTATAGGCCTCCTCCTCTCCCATTCCGAGCGATCTGCACGCCTCGATTATCCTTCTGCGGGCATCGTTCGCCGATGAGATCCTCCTGAGGAAGAAATCCTGATCTATCTTCTCCTCCCTATCCCATGATAGGATTCTGACGGTTATCGATGAGATGGGATTGATATATCCCTTGCCGATGAACTCGCCCTCAGAGTCCAGCACGTTAACTATCTCCCCCGCGCCGATCACATCCTGGTATCTGGCTATGTTATCCTTGAAAACCCAGGGGTGCCCTTCTTTGACGCGCAGCTCCTTTTCCGGTCTAAGAACAACAGCACCCATCGCCCCAACCTAAATGATGGATCTCCGATATACGAGGAATATTTTACCACAATGCCGGCGGCTGAAGCAATTGCTTTGGTAAGCCGGCGAACGTATTGAAAATGCCATTTTGGAAATTTGACAGCTCGAAACCAGGTAGGGTATAATCGATCTGAGGACGATCCGGGAGGGTTCAAGTTGTATCGCAATGTGTTGATTTTAGCGTTTCTTGCCCTCATGATCTTCCCGCTTATCGGCTGTGAGATGACCTATAATAAGCTCAAGGCCGATCTGACGGCTAAGCCGGTCGATATGTCAAACGGGAAGGTTGAAAAGGAGGTATCGGCCGAGATACCGTCACTGCCTCAAAAGTTTACTCTTCCCGTACCTCATAATCCCGCCAGACAGTATGGCCCCGATTGCGGACCGGATTCCCTTAGGATGGTGTTGAACTATTATGGAAAAGGAGTTAGAGAAGGGGACATCGTCAGACAGCTCAAAAGCAGAGGTAAATATGGAGGGGTAACGCTCAGCCAACTGGCAAGGATCGCCCGAGGATATGACCTGGAAGCTTACATAATGGCGGGGTTAAACCTCGAAATACTCAAAGCCCTTCTCGTTAACAAATGGCCTCCGATCGTAACATACAGGGCGAGAAGGGATGTCGGTCATGCCGTCGTGGTGGTCGGATATGACGACACCAAAAAGAGGCTCATGGTGAACGATCCGAACTTCGTCAGGGTGAGCCGAATTCCGTATCACGATTTCATCCCTGCCTGGCAGCAATTCGGCGGATCGTGTCTGCTCGTCGTGCCTAAAGGGATTAAACAGAGCGACATCCTCGCCGCTATAAGGAGATACGTTAGCTTCGAGATCCGATAAGATCGAACAAACCGGTTAGGACGCGCGTCTGTATAGCCTCAATCTACCCTGCGAGTGGATCAACCTGTAATTTTTCTCGATCCACTCGCGGGCTGGGAATTGATCCTTCGGGCTCCAGAGCAGTATGTAATCTATCGGCTCCGGATATCTCTCCGGATGCACGTTTCCCGGATCTCCCTCTATGTTGCCGATTAGGGCGAACGGATTCATCGAGGTTCTATAGCTCAGAGGGAAATAACCCGTGTTGCCCTCATAATCATCGAGCTCTATAGCGCCTTTCGCGGCGCAGTAGTATCCGGCGGCATGGAGGTAAAGACCTATCCTGGCGGATCTCCCGCGATGGTCGAAGCTGAGAGGCAGAATCGTCTCATTCATCCTGACGAACGAAATTCCTGAGGTATACTCGTCGAGCCCTCTGTTGAGCACGGCGTAGTAATAGGAGGCGAACCCCAGGTGGGCGAGGGCCAGAAGGATGAGAAGACCGCCCACGACGTATTTAGCCGGTCTGCGGAACCTCACGCTCAGCCAGGGCAGTATCACGATAAACGGATACAGATTTAACCTCGTCGTGACAAACCCTCCTTTGGAGATCCCATCCGGCATGTAAAGATACAACAGGAAAAAGATGACCGATAGGAGAAAAAAGCCATCCTTCATATCCGGCCTGAACCTGAATCTGCCACCTTCGATACTGAATTTCTCACGGACGAGGGTATAGAGAAACAAAACCGCTAGGAGAATCGCCAGCGCCTTGCCGATATAATACTCTCTCTCGTCATACGAGGTGAGCGAGCCGATCTTGGCGAAATAGCTCAGCAGATCATGCATCGCCCATCTGCCGCTGTGCTGTAGGGTGTAAGTGCGCACGTAATAGATCGGCAGCAGATATGAAGGCAAAAGCGATCCGGCCAGAACCGCCGTCCTGTGAACCTCCAACTTGTTATATAGGGCGGCTAAAAGCAGAATCGAGCCCACGGCCAGAAGCTGGGAGACTATGTGACAGAAGTAAAGGAGGATCAGCAACAGATTTAACCCCGCTATCACCCGCCAGTCATTCCATCTGTCCCGTCTCCTCCACCAATATCCGATCGCCAGAAAGGTGAGGGGAAAACTGAAGGAGAAGTTGTAAAACCCCATGTGTAACAGATAGTTGTAGATAAAGGGGAAGGCAAACAGAGAGAGGAAAAGCTTATCCTCACCAACAGATCTGAGGAAATAGAGGATGGAGAGGACAAAGAGGATAACATAGGCCGTCAGCAGGATCTTCTCGGAGATAAGGGGAGGGAGGAAGAGCATCATAAGGGCCAACAGCGGATGTGAGAGCCAGTTCGGAACGGGCTTGAGGTTAAGCTTATAGTATCGGCTGTAGGTTTTGTCGTCATCGAAGTAATGGAGCAGCATATACGAGTTTTCGAGATGACACGGTCCGTCCTGTGAGGGGAAATATCTGAACGACCATATAGGTAGAACGTGCAGGAACGTCAGGCCGATTATAACCCAACCGAACCTATTTATCTTTGCTATGTTGGAGAACGGGTGAAACATATTATACTTCGACCACCTCGATCCCCATCATCTCGCCCAGCTCCCTCATCTCCTTCGTATAATCCCCATAAACGAGGGCGAGATGGTGGCCGAAATCGACCTCCTTGTGTAACAATTCGACGGCGTCGCTGACCTTAACGTGAGCGCTCAGCGAGCACCCTACCCTGTCGAAACCGCCCGATCCCGCCATCTCTCCTCCTGCGACAAGCAGTTTCGTCGCCGTTGGATTGAACCTCGCCATCGTGACGGGCTCGCCGATATCCCTCGAGAAATCATATCGTATCGTGGCGCCCCATCCGCCGACGGTGAAGTTCCTTATCTCATATGGCAGATCCGGGCCGTTTAAGCCCTTCATCTTCAGCCCTGGAACATCGTGATGCACGGCGATCACGTTTTCCGTCCTGTTTACGATATAGGAGTTGCCCATATATGCCGATTTCCCCGACGTATACATCAGGAGAGCCATCGCCATCAACACGTTTATATCCCCTTCGCACGCCGACGGATATCCCTCATCCTTCAGAAGAGAATGGGTGAGACAGAAGGTTAACCTGTTGCTCTCGGCGAGCCTACGGGCACAGATCTCAAAACAGGGGATGACGAAGGCGTTACATTCAAGCTCATTCATCATCCTCCTAACGGTCACGTAGAACTTGGCCGATTGGAGGATATCTCCCCTGCTCATATGGACCTTCTCGGCCCTCCCGATCAATCCGTCGGTCAGCTCCTCCGCCTTTTTCAGATCCTCCTCTGGCATGGTCTCCATCCTCCGGAAGATCTCCCTCGCCGGTATAGAGACGTGATCGACTCCGAGGCGGTCTTTGAGGTCATCGAGATCCCAGACGGTGCTTACAACCCCTACCGGTATGACGTCTCCCTCCAGCGCCAGAAGAACTTTAGTGTTTCGAACGGCCTTTCTCACCTTCAGGAGCGAGATGAGGTGGTTCAGCTCGGCAAAATCCAGCGGAGCATATCCCTCGAGCCCTCTCGATCTGAGATAGGCCGCTACATCGACCGTCACGACCGCTCCCATCATCGCGATCGGTTTCCCGTATCGATGGCCTATGGTTATGGCCGGATACTGCGAAAGCCCTCCGGAGACGAAGAAGAGATCGACATCCTCCAGATCGCCCTCCAGTTTTTTGATCTCCCGTTCGGGTATGATCCAGTTGTCGCCCCACTCTATCCTGACGGGCTCAAGTATCCGAGCGTCGGAGGAGAGGTTCGCCTTGAGGTCCTCGACGAACCTTTTGAAGTTCTCCTCACCTCTCATCCTCTCGGTTTCGGGATCAAGGCTTTTCCTATCGCCCACCCTACACGGCCCCTCATAGGAGCCGGAATGGATGAGCTGGACGAAAACGGGCTTAACGCCCACCTTGAGATCAATAGGTCTCTCCATGGTCGGATACCTCCTGAGCTTCACCCTCGCTTCCGATAGGCGAACGAGGGTTATGGATGAGAACAGATACAATTATCGCTGAAAAGACCCCTCAGGTCAAGCTGCTCAAAGAGCTCACCGTTAAAAAGGTGGTGGAATTGGACCGACCTACATGGTGATGGAGAACCGCCAGAGCGGGAATTCGCCCACCGCCTCCTGATCGGAGATAAGCGCCATACCCGGCGAAGTCTATCGGATAAAGATCGGGTTTGACCATGCCCACCTGCCGTTGAGATCCTCGCACTCGATCCTGATGAACCTCTCCCCATTTCGAATTCGATGGCGTGCCTGCGTGATGGTCTCACACCCTATCGGTGTCCATCTCTCACCTCTGCCGTCTACCGAGATGAAGGTGATATGCCTGACAGGTGATGTCTCCACATATATGACCTCCTCTTCTATACGTATGTCAAGTATCTCGGGCCCGTTGCTCGAGTAGAAATAACCCGATCGTATGGCGTTCATGATGGAGTCGAGGGTTAACTCTGAACTTTTGACCGATATCCAGGCGTTACAGACATCCGTGGGACGATGATCGCTTGTGTGGTGATGGGCATCGTCCACGGCGAATCCCCATACGTGTTTCCCTCTCACCAGCAGATCGTCCCAATGGATCTGTGACAGCCCTTTTCCGATGCTGAAATGGCATGTGCTGTTGAAGACCTCAACTCCGATATACCCCTCTATGGAAAGCATATCGTTTATGCTGAGCTGCGACCAGTAGGGATGACAGAGGATCACCTCACCTCCCTGGGCTTTTGCCCGATCGATGACCGTCTGAGGCGAGCTTCGGTCGGAGATATGCTCTTTTATTCCAAGGAGGACGAGATGGAAATCCGTGCCCACTTCGCTCTTCCCGACGTTTATCTCCTCACCGGGGATAAGCAGGATCTCATCTCCCGGATCATCGACCTCAGTTAGTTTATTATGATCGGTTATAGCCAGAAAATCATATCCTGAATCCCTGTATCTCCGTATGAGCTCCCTAGGGCTGAGGGCGCCGTCGCTGTTGGTGGAGTGGGTATGGAGATTTCCCTTGAACCATCTCCCTTCGACGGCGAAAGGGTTTGCAAATTCGATCTTCATTTATCACCTCCAGGGCGACATCTTCGCACTAATTATATCTCTCACCTATCCCCCGTTCAAGGTTAAGTGCGCCATTCCATCTGGATAGAGCTTGACCCTGTCGTCCTTGATATGTTATCAGTATTGAGAATTCGGAGATCACCTGGCCATATCGCATGAAGGCTCCAGGGGAAAATCGGATATGAGGCGATGAAGATGAACAGACCGATCATCGGGATAACGATGGGAGATCCAGCTGGTATAGGGCCCGAGATAGTGGCTAAAGCTCTGGCCCTGAGGGAGATCTACGAGATATGCAGACCGCTCGTGGTAGGAGATGCCGGCGTTATGAAGCAGGGGATTCAGATCGCAGGGGTCAATCTGGAGGTGAATCCGATATCCCAACCCTCCGAGGCGAAGTTCCGGTTCGGAGGTATGGACGTCTTAGATCTTAAAAACGTTAACCTTTCAGAGCTTCAGCATGGTAGAATCTCACCTATGGCGGGGAAGGCGGCCTTCCAAGCGATAAGGAAGGTCATAGAGCTGGCTATGAAGGGAGAGATAGATGCTACAGTCACCGCTCCCATACACAAAGGAGCTTTAAACATGGCCGGATATCGCTTCCCCGGACACACCGAGATATATGCCCATTTCACCAACACGGAAGATTACGCCATGATGCTTATCGTCGGCAGCCTGAGGGTCGCTCACGTAACCACTCATCTGCCCTTGAGGGAGGCGTGCGAGGAGATCAAAAAGGATAGGGTTCTCAGAACGATAAGGCTCGCCTATGAGGCATGCAGGATGCTCGGGATAGAGTCACCGAGGATCGGGGTGGCGGCCCTTAATCCACATGCGAGCGATGGCGGGCTGTTCGGTTGGGAAGAGGAGAGGGAGATAACGCCCGCCGTGGAGGAGGCAAGAGCTGAGGGAATAGATGCTGAAGGGCCCGTACCTGCCGACACGCTCTTCGCCAAGGCAAAAGGAGGAGCATATGACGTCGTTGTGGCTATGTACCACGACCAGGGACATATCCCTCTGAAAATGGAGGGGTTTATCTGGAGCAAGAAAGGAGAGCGATGGGAATCGGTAAGCGGAGTTAACATAACCCTAGGACTTCCGATAATCAGGACATCTGTCGATCACGGCACGGCTTTCGACAAGGCGGGTAGAGGGATAGCTTCCCCCGAAAGCCTGATAAACGCCATACACTATGCTGCGAGAATGGCCGTCCTCTCTACGAAGGGTTCGATCCCCTAACCGGTGCCTGGCCCTTGGCGTCCATATACGGATAACCGGCCATGATATATCGAGATGTGTGGGCCGCGCGGTTTGATTCTTGTGGATACCGAATCCGGGACGTCGGATGGGAGGGTGATAGAGATGGCGGGAAATCTCACCGGAGTTTAGCTCCACAGGACTCCCTTATGACGAGATAGTGTCCTATATGTACTTTCCTGAAACCTCTATCCAATCTGGGGGAGCCTTTCGCTTCGATCTGTTCCAAGAGCAGCTCCACGGCCACCTGTCCTATCCGTTTTTTAGGGAAGCAGACGGTGGTGAGGGGCACTTCCAGGAGAGGAGCTATCTGCACGTCATCTGTGCCCACCACAGCCAGCTCATTTGGAACGCGTATTTCCAACTCTCTCGCTGCCCGTAGCACCCCTATGGCCTCCATATCGTTGAAGGCGAAGATGGCAGAGGGGCGGTTCTTCATGCTCAGAAGATCGATCGCTGCCTTGTACCCCTCCTCAAGTCCGTAGCTGCCTTCCCTCACCAGCCTTTTATCCACCTTCACGCCATGATCCCTGAGGGCCCTCTTATATCCCCTGAACCGCGCCATCTCAGTATACAGGCCTTTGGGACCTGAGATGTAACCGATTCTCCTATGTCCCAGATCAAGCAGATGTTTCACGGCGTCATAAGCTCCCCTTTCATGATCGATAAGCACATAATCGGTTTCCAGGCCCAGGATAGGGTCGCACACGAGCACGAAAGGAACGCCGTATTCCTTCAGTTGAAACAGATGTTCCGTCTCCTCCCTTCTATCGGTGCTGCCGGCGTGAATGATAATCATCCCGTCCACCTTTCTCTCACATAGGCTCTTCACGTGGGAGATCTCCTCCTTCACGTTTCCCCCTGTGAGACAGAGTATTAACGTATAGCCTTTCTCCTTGGCCGTCCTCTCTATGACAGAGGCTATCTCGGCGGTGACGATGTTGGTGATCTCGGTCGTTATGAGCCCGATGGCTTGACTTCGGTTGAGGTTCAGCGCCTGGGCGAAGATATTGGGAACATAGTTGTACCTCTCGATTATCTCCAGGACTCTCTTTCTTGTCTCCTCGGCAACGGAGGGTTTATTGTTGATGACCCTCGATACGGTGGCTTTTGAAACTCCCGCCATGTCAGCTATCATCTGAATTGTTAGTTTTCTCGTCTCCCTTGTCAGCAACTTTATTAACCACCTCCTTCCAGACTCAAAATCACCTAATATGTTACCATTAAGGGGGTGAGACATCAACTTATTGTAATCGTGCTAAATGGTATCGGCCGGCTAGGTTGAAATCTCAGTCAGAATAGTGGATAATATCTCTCGAAGATGTTACCGGGAGGAGAGGAAGGATTGAACATAAGAGTGGGAACTTCCGGATATAGCTTTAAGGATTGGAGGGGAACATTCTATCCGGAGAAGCTGAGGATCGCGGATATGCTCAGATACTACGCCGGTTGTTTCAACGTCGTTGAGGTGAATTCCACCTACTACCGGATTCCATCCCTCAAGACGTTCCAGAGAATGGCGGATAAGACCCCTGACGGATTTGAGTTCACGGTCAAGACCCACTCGGATGTAACCCATTCGAGGGAGAAGGTTGAGGAGTCTGCAAAGGCGCTCCAGGAGTCGATCCAACCGCTCATCGAGACGGGCAAATTCGGTGCCTTTCTGGCCCAGTTCCCCTACTCCTTTAAGCTTTCATCTGAGAATTTGAGGTATCTGGCGGAGATCAGTCGTATCTTCGAGGGATACCCGCTTGTGGTCGAGTTCAGACATCGATCCTGGGTGAGAGATGACGTCTTCGAGTTCCTCAGGGAAAACGGCATAAGCTATTGCTGCGTCGATGAGCCGAGGTTGAGGGGACTTGTACCTCCCGTCACCCTGGCGACTGGAGAGATCGGATACGTGAGGTTCCACGGCAGAAATGCCGCTAAATGGTGGGAGGGTGGATCGTCCGAAAGATACGATTACCTTTATTCCGAAAGGGAGCTCGTCGAGTGGAGACCTAAAATCGAGAAACTTGCCCGGGAGACGGATAAGACCTACGTCTTCTTCAATAACTGCCATAACGGGCAGGCAGCGATAAACGCTCAGATGATGCTTGATATCCTGGGATTACGGAGGAGAGAGAATGTCGATTAAGGTGGTTGAAAGTCGGGAAGGAGAGATCTTCGACATCGAGCTTGAGGAGAGCCTCCTCAGGAAGAACGAGGAACTGGCTCAACGGAACAGACAACTGCTCGAATCAAAGGGCATCACGGCCATTGACGTTATGGGATCAATCGGATCGGGGAAGACCACCCTGATAAAGCAGATCGTCAGAAGGCTGAAAGATAAATATTCCATAGCCGTTATAGCGGGCGATCTGACCACAACGATAGACGCTGACAGTATCCGCGAGGAGGGGGTTCAGGTGGTTCAGGTCAATACCGGCAAGGAATGCCATCTGGACGCCAATCTGGTCGGCAGATCTCTTGAAGAGATAGATCTGGATGAGATAGATCTGCTGTTTATAGAAAATGTGGGAAACCTGATCTGCCCGGGGGAATTTCCCCTGGGAGCACATAAGAGAGTAGTCGTCATATCGGTAACGGAGGGGCCATATATGGTGGTCAAACACCCTTATATCTTCATGGATGCCGTCGCTGTGGCGATAAATAAGATCGATCTGGCCGGACCGATGGGCGTGGATATATCCAAGCTTGAGATGGACGCCCGTAGGATAAAACCCTCCATCAAGGTGATCTGGACAAATGGATTGACCGGTGACGGTATAGAGGATCTAATCGAGGCGATAGGTGTTTAGATGCACGAATTGTCCGTCGCCCAGGAGATAGCACATCTCGTCTTAGACGCCGCATCACAAAAGGGGGCCAAATCGGTGTTAAAGATCGAGCTTGAGATCGGAGAGCTCTCCTTCCTCAGCCTCGAGCAGATGAGATTCTGGCTGAAGACCTGCCTGGAGAACACGATCGCCTCTGAAGCGAAGGTAATCCTATCAACTGTTAAGCCCGTTGTCAGGTGTGATTCATGTGGATATGAAGGGGATATCCAGGTGGATGATGACCCGGCGTTGCATTTTATACTCCCCGTGCTCTCATGCCCCAGATGTGGTTCCGATGACGTGGAGATCGTTCAGGGCAGGGATTGTGTTTTAAGGCGAATTGAGGTGGAGGTGTGAGATGTTAAGGAGATCAGTCCCTATATCCTTTCTCTTGATATGGATCACAGCCCTGGCATTTGGTCAGTATGCGGTGATATACAAGTTGGATGGCGATAGGATAACCGGGAAGTGGTTAGGAGCCGATGGGATTTCCGTTCGGGTGAGATTGCAGGATGGAAGTCAGGTCAGGGTGCCGGTGGATCAAATCCGGGTGATCGAATTTCTCTCCAAGAAAGGAATAAGGCCCACATATGAGGCGTTCAAGCGATATAGAAACGGTCTTGACTTTCTGGACCTCGGAATGGTCGATGAGGCGAAAAGGGAGTTCATGGAGGCTATCCGCGAGATGCCCCGATTCCCCGATCCGTATTATGAGTTGGCTAAGATCCTGGAAAAGGAGGGGAAAACGGAGGAGGCGTTCAGGTATTATGCCCTGGTCGCCACGTTAGCCCCTGAAAGGTATAACATGGCGGACAAATTCAAGGCGATGGCGGAGAGGTATCTGCGGGAGAATCAGATCGATAAGGCGGCTGAGGCATATTACAGGCTTTACACCTGTTTCCCCGGCTCTCCCTTCGCTCAAGAGGCGATCTATAAGGCGGGATTTCTCTTCGCCGAGAAACTCGATAAACCGGAAAAGGCCGTCCAGGCCCTCAGAAGCGCCGTTCAATCCTTCCCGGAAGATCCACAGGCCCCAAAGGCACAGTTCATGATCGGCAGGCTCCTCATAAAGCTCGGCAGATATGAGGAGGCTTTGGCCGCTTTAACCGACTTTATAAATCAACATCCCCAAAGCGAGTGGCTGGACGACGCTCATTTCGCAAGGGGATTGGCCTATCATGAGCTGAGAAGACACCAGGAGGCGATTGAGGAGTTTAGCTTCGTCAAAAACACATCCTCGGATGCTAATCTCATAAGCGAAGCCTCCAACATGATAAGCGAGAGCGCCTGGGAGGTCTATACCATATCGGATGGGCTGCCCGCAAATGAGGTGCAGGCGCTAGCTCTAGATGGGAACTATCTCTGGGTCGGAACGTCGAAGGGACTTGCGTGCTTCGATATATCTGAGGGTAAACTCACACCTTCCCCCGATATGCCGGATCTCAAAGGGGTTAACGTCAGAGCGCTTGCTGTCAGTGGGAAGGAGGTGTGGGTGGGCACCCTTAACTCGGGGATAATCCGAATCGATAAGAGCACCGGTGCCAAGCGTGAATACACTATATTGGACGGTCTGCCCAGCAAACACGTGTCGGATGTAAAGCTGATGGATGACGAGGTATGGGCCGCAACCTTCGGCGGAGTGGCTACCCTGGATGGATCGTCCGATACCTGGGTTAAATACACGAGGCAGGACGGCCTTTCCGGTAACGATGCCGTCTCAATAGCCATCACGAGCGACCGCGTTTGGGTGGCCACCTCCATGAACGGTCTTAACATGTTCGATAGAAAGAGCAAGACCTGGACCACCTTTTCATCGGCTCAGGGGCTGCCGAGCGATTCCATCAGATCCGTACTCGCCACCGATACATCGGTGTGGATCGGCTGGTATAGCCACAATAGAAACGGATATGGGAAATACGATCTGCTGCAGAACAAATGGTATTCTACCATCCTGGCGGAGGAAGATGATGTAACGCTGGTGGAGGATATATTCCTGGCGCTAAACGGCGAGGAGTTTTGGGTGGCAACCGATGCGGGGGCTTTCGTGGAGCTTCCCGTGGTGGGATGGGATAGCATAAATTATCCCTCCAAGTTCAGCGAGGTAAGGGTCAACTGTATGATCGTATCCGGATCGATAGCCTGGTTCGGGACAAGCGAGGGATTGGGAAAGCTGGATTATGGCATGCTAAAACGGTTGAGGGGAAGCGAGTGATTTTCGCCTATATGTGGAACTCCAGTATATCGCCATCCCGGAGTATCTCCGTTCTGCTGACGCTTTGACCGTCTATCCTTCCCGGCCCCCATATGCGGGCATATCTGAACTTTTCGACGAAGTCCTTGTGTATCTCTTCGGCGGCATCTAGGACGGCGCTTCCCTTGGGTAGGATGATAGGCGCTGTGAGATCCGGTTTCTTCCCCGGCGCCTTGGTATAGATCCTTATTATGTCGGCTATCCTGAAGATCGCCTTCTTCAACTCCTCCAGACCCTCGCCTGTGACGGCGGAGACGGGTATGATCTCAAACCTCTCACCGTAGAGGTCCGAAACGACCTCCAGCCTATCTCTCGCTCCTTCAGAGTCAGCTTTGTTGGCCAGGATGAAACACCTCTTAAAGACCCTATCGAAGTTGATATCCTCTTCCTCCTCAGGAGGTCTGCTCACCAACTCTATATCGTGTTCTTTAAGCTTCTGGACGGGACCTTCGATTCCATCAAGCACCTCGTCGGTTGAAAGGTCGGCCACCAAAGCGATCAGATCGGCGTTTCTGAAGATATCGTTCATCCAGGGTCTCATGAAATCGGCGGTAACCGGAGGTAGGTCTATGAGCTGAAAGCTGATGTTCTCAAATGGCACCATTCCGGCCATAGGTTCCTGGGTTGTATAGGGCGAGGGGGATATCCGCGGCCTTGCATTCGTTAAGGCGGATAGGAGGCTGGATTTGCCCGAATTCGGTGCTCCGAGAAGGGCTATCTGGGCTGCCCCCTGCTTTCTAATGTGATAGTTTTTGCCCCGTTTGCCTCCCTTTCTGGATTCAATCCGCTCCTTTTTCAACCGTGCGATCTTCGATCGGAGTTCCGCCCGGAGCTTATCGGTGCCCTTATGTTTGGGCATGATCGCCAGCATCTCCTCCAGAACCTTTATCTTCTCCTCAGCGGTCTTCGCCGCCTCATATCGCCTTTTGGTCTCATAATACTGCGGGGGGAGATTGGCCGGCAACTTCTATCACCTCCTCATCTCGTCGAAGTTCAAAATATCCATGTAGTCCCCTTTCATCGCCATAGCATAATATCCCTTTGTGGTGGCATACCCCACCACTCCCTCATCCAGATATAACGATGCTATGATCCCGATGATCTCCTTTCCCTCATACTCTGGGAAAAGCCGCTTGAACCTTCTCAGCTTTTCCGAGAACTGATCCACATCTCCGGGCTTATATCGACTCTTGACCTCCACGACGAAGACCTTGCCATCTCCGACTCCTATCACATCGAACTCCTCCCTCAGCTCTCCTCTTCTCTTTTTCCTCCTGACCATCATATCTTCCAGCTCCAGGTCGAACCTCCTCTTGATCACATCGGGAAATGCCGGTGCGACGATATCCTCCACGAGCGTACCGAGTCTATTGGCAAGATCCCCCCACCGTTTGTTCATCTCATCCTTGAACGAGCGCATCTCCTCTTTAAATGCGAGCATCTCCTCTTTGAAGGCTCGCATTTCATTTTCAAAGGTCCGTGTTTCCAGGGAGAGGAGCCTCACGGACCGGGAGGTTTCCTCGACTTCATGGGCAAGCCTCTCCAGGGCCATCTCGATTCTGTCCACACGTGCCTCCAGTTCTACATTCTGCATCTCACATCCCCCTCACGATCGCTCCCGCTATGTTCGTCAGGTGATCGCCGATCTTCTCGAAGTTATGAAGTATATCCAGGAAGACCAGACCCGATTTCACGACGCATATTCCCTCCTCGAGCCTTTTGACATGGGATTGCTGGAACCGTTCCGTCAACTCGTTTATCTTATCCTCACGGGATAAGGCCTTATGCGCCGCTGAGATATCGTCCTTTTCGAGAGCCTCTAGCACATCCTCTATCATCCTCGTAACCTCCTCGTATTCGATCCTGATCTCCTCTATCGCCTGATCGCTAAAGGGCAATTTCTGATTGATCTTTTTCTGAGCGAGCTCCATCAGGTTCTCGGCCAGGTCACCTATCCTTTCGATGTCGTTGACCGAATGTATGAGGAGGGGGATCTTTTTGGATTCGCTCTCGCTGAGCTGTCTCTGAGAGAGCTCGGCCAGATATTCGGTTATATCCCTCTGCAGCAGGTCGGTCGCCTCCTCCTGTTGTGGCACGAGCTCAAGATCTCTGAGGTTATCGTTGAAAAAGGCTCTCATCGCGTCGTCCACCATCTCCTTCGTCAGCCTCAGCATCCTCACCAGCTCCCTCATCACCTGATTGATGGCGGCCGGAGGAACCCTAAGAGATCCCTTATCCAGGAATTTCGGGCCGATCTCCACCACTTTCTCTTTACCGGGTATGATCCTCTGGATCAATCTCGCGTAGATCCCCGCGAAAGGCAAGAAGATCAGGGTGTTCATGATGTTGAAGATGGAGTGGGCGTTTGCCACCAGTCTCATGGGATCATCGGAGGTTTTCTGTATGACCACCATGTATAGCGGCAGCACAGCTATCACTATGAGGGTGCCTATTATGTTGAACATGATATGGGCTATGGCGGCCCGTTTCGCCGATATGTTCCCGCCGATACTGGCTATGAGTGCTGTAACGCAGGTTCCGATGTTATCGCCGAGTATCAGAGGTATCGCCCCGCGCAGATCTATCAGGCCGACCCCTGCCAATGTCTGAACTAACCCGACGGTGGCACTGCTGCTCTGAACGATCGCAGTTATGGCAAACCCGATGATCACTCCCAAGAATCGATTATGGCTGTATATTATGAACATGCGTCTGACGGATTCGTTGTGTGCCAACGGTTTGGTAACGGACGTCATGATCTGCAATCCCAGGAAAAGTATGCCGAATCCTATGAAGAACTGCCCGAGATATTTTATAAAATCCCGTTTCCCCACGAAATTCATCACGAATCCGATCGTCACTATCGGCAGGGCATATCTCGTGAGCTTAAAGGCTATGAGCTGAGCGGTGATGGTCGTGCCGATGTTAGCGCCGAAGATGACACCCACGGCCTGTTTCAGCGTCATCAACCCAGCGTTGACAAATCCAACAACCATGACGGTGGTGGCGCTGCTGCTCTGAATTATGGCCGTCACGAAAGCGCCGACCAAAGTGCCGGTAAGAGGTGAAACCGTTAGAGCACCTAATATCCTCCTCATCCTATCCCCGGCGGCCTTTTGTAAACCCTGCCCCATGAGCTGCACCCCGTATATGAAAAGCGCTAGGCCACCGAGCACCGTGAAGACCTGGGTCATATCCTCCTCCTCAGATCGGTTTCCCCGCATCGATAACCAGCCGTCTGGGGAATACCAAGGAAATTTAACCATAGCTCCCGCACCATGTCAAGTGGATGGGCCGGTTCCCTAGGGCTTTTCAATGATTGTATGATTTAGTATACTATCACAAAGACCACCAGGAAGGAGGTGAGAAAGATGCTCGTAGCGGGCCGATATGTCCATCCCAACAGCTTATTCGCCAGGCTGTCCAAAATAACCGACTACCGCTTAACAAGATATTATCACTGCTTATCCTG